>JAIOII010000865.1 GCA_019912685.1 Kofleriaceae bacterium | reverse complement strand
CTTCAAGACCCAGTGCGCCGTGTGCCACGGCGAGAGCGGCAAGGGCGACGGCGTCGGCGCCGCGTCGCTCGAGCCCAAGCCGCGCAACTACACCGACAAGGAGTGGCAGGCGAGCACCGACGACGCGCGCATCAAGAAGGTGATCCTCGAGGGCGGCGCGGCCAACGGCCTCAACGCCGCGATGCCGCCGTACGCCTCCCAGATCGACGGCGCCGTCGCCGACGAGCTGGTGAAGCTCATCCGCGCGTTCGGCGCCTGACCGGCCGCGGCCGCGGCCGCGTCAGTCGACCACCGGCAAGCGCACGTGCTTGCCGCACTCGACGTCGTCGGGCTCGCGCAGGTCGGGGAAGAAGTCGAGCGGGGCGGGCCGGACCGCGAGCGACGTGCACTCCTCCGCGACCAGGTCCGCGCACCACGCGAGCACCCGGCCGTACGCGGGCTCGGCGCGCACTGCCGGCTGCGCGGCGATCGCCGCGACGAACGAGCCGAGGTGATCGGTGAGGAACTTCCGGCGCGCGTCGAGGACGACCGCCGCGCCCTCGCCGTCGCCGTCCTGGCTCAGGATCGCCTGCTTGAGCAGGAGCACGCCGTAGAACTCGAGCTCGACCGCGACGTGATCGAGCATCTCGTGCAGCTCGGTGGTGTCGAGCGCGAGGCCGAACGCGGCGTAGAAGCCGGCGAGATCGGCGAGGTCGTGCCCCTTCGACAGCCCACGCATGCGCCCGTGCTCGGTCTCGTAGAGCGAGACCCGGCCCTTGCCGCGATCGAACAGGTCGACGTAGACCTGCTGCAGCGGCTCGACGCCGTCCGCGACCGCGGCCGCCATCGCGCCGAGCGCGTCGTGATCGCGCAGGCTCGGCGTCGCCAGCGTCTCCGCGAGCTCGGGCTGCGGGTAGGCGGTCGCGAGCGAGGCCAGGAGGAAGTCGCGGGCGCGCGCCGAGGTCGCCTCGATCGTCGCGAGGTCCAGCTCGGTCGCCATCACAGCACCCTCGTCGGCAGCCACGCCATCAGGACCGACTTGCGCGAGCCGACCTCGGCCTTCCCGCCCTGCCACACCGCGAACGCGACGCCGGTCTCCTGACCGACCGCGAGCGTCGAGCCGCCCTCGATCGCAAGCGGCCGCGTGATGACCAGCGTCCACCGGCCGTCGCGCCACTCGGCGCGCGCGGCGGCGGACTGCCCTTCCTGCACCGCCGACGTCGCGAAGCCCTCGGCGATGATCTCGTCGACGCCGTGCTTCTGGTACGACTGCGGGTTGCCCTCGGCGCGACCGGGCGAGAAGCCTTCGCGCTGCTCGGGCGTGCCGCCCGGCGCCTCCTTGAACTCCATCGGGTACATGTCGACCGACATGTTGGGGTAGAGCGCCGTCATCTCCGGCTTGCCCTCCTCGGCGTCGCGCTGGTACTGCGCGCGCCAGTGGAAGATGTGCACGGGCAGCTCGGGCCCGCCCATCATCGGCGGCGTCTTCGCCATGTCGCCGACGGGGAACTGGATCGCCGCGGCGTCGGAGTACTCGCCGAGCCGGCCGGCCTCGCTCCGCTCGCTGTCGGCCCAGCTCAGGCGGAACGCGATGTGGGTCGTGTTGTGCACCGCGGCCACCACGAGCTGCTCGGTCGTCGTGGCCTCGGGCCGCGGCGTCACCATCGGCTGGGCGAGCAGCGAGATCTGGCCGCGGGCGACGTCCTTCCAGTAGGGCGCGGCCGGATCGGGGACGCTGAGGTCGGCGTTGACGGCCTTGACCTCGAGCGCGGAGATCGGCGCGGCGGGAGGTTCGGGTGGGGGGACCGCCTCGGCGGGCGACGACTTCTTGCCCTTGCACGCGACGCCGGAGAAGGCGGCGGCCAGGGCGACGGTGGCGAGGAAGTGCCGGGCAGGATGCGCGTGCATGGTCTCTCCGGGGTCAGGGCGTGTTGTTGCGGACCGCGCCGATGCGGGCATCGAACGCCGTCCGCTCGATCAGCTTCTCGGTCACCGGCACGCGCACCAGCTCGGCGCCCTTGTCGTCGTAGCCGAACGCGGTGCCGCCCTTCACGTCGAAGCGGTGGATGATGCGATCGGTCGAGCCGATCAGGCAGAGCAGGCCGCTGGCGCGCGGATCGTCCGGCAGCGCCTGGTACGCGGCGATCGCGTCGTCGACGCGCGGCCCGAACATCTGGTGCAGGTAGTCGCGATCGGCGTGGATCGGCGGGATGTAGTAGATGTTGGGCTCGGTGCCGAGCTGCGGGTAGTACGGCAGCGCCAGCCCCTTCTCGTGCACGAGGTAGTCGACCGGGTTGTCTCGCCGCGTCTTGCCCGGCGGGTTGATGAAGCCCATCACCCGGATCTTGCCGATGCAGTTCACCACGCACTGCGGCTGGTAGCCCTGCTCGACCGCGGGGTAGCAGCCGATGCACTTCTCGCTGACCCGCGTGTACGGGTTGTACATCGACTTCTTGTAGGGGCACGCGCGCACGCACTCGCCGTAGCCCTTGCAGCGCGACTGATCGATGAGGACGATGCCGTCCTCCTCGCGCTTGTAGATCGCCTTGCGCGGGCACGCAGCCAGGCACGCGGGGTACGTGCAGTGGGCGCACGTGCGCGGCAGGTAGAAGAACCACTTGTCGTGCGGCAGCTCGCCCATGTGCGCGCCGCCGTCGACGTTGCCGCCGCCGCAGTCGTCCTCGCCGATGTTGGGGTACATCCAGTCCTCGTCGGTCGGCGCGAAGTGGAGCGCGCGCTCGTTCGACGGCGCCGCCTCGTAGATCGTCTTGCCGAGGTACTCGCCGCTCGCGCCCCACTCCTGGCGCCCGAGCTTCTCGAGGATGCGCAGATCCCACGCCAGGGGATAGCCGCCCCACGGCTTGGTCTCGACGTTGTTCCAGAACATGTACTCCTGGCCCTTGCCGCTGGTCCAGGTGGTCTTGCACGCGAGCGTGCACGTCTGGCACGCGATGCACTTGTTGAGATCGAAGACGATCGCCCACTGCTTCGCGGGACGGTGATCGTCGTACGGGTACTCGGCCTCGCGGCCGAGGTGCCAGTTCTTGACCTTGGGCATCTAGGACCTCACTTCGCCTTGGTGTAGTCGCCGCGCAGGTAGGCCTGCATCGCGGCGCTCTCGTAGGTCGGGCGGAAGCCGAGCGCGGCCGGCCGCCACAGCCCGCCGCCGTTGATCGCGCCGGGCTCGGCCTTGGTCAGCTTGACGAACGCCTCGCGCGGCGCCCCGACGGGGCAGTGCACGTCGGCGAGGAACCCCTTCATGAGGTTCTGGCCGATCATGTCCTTGTGGACGAGCGAGTCGGTCATGAGCGTGGGCTTGAGCCACGCGCGCGTCGCCGACTGGTGCGAACCGTAGCGATACATCGCCTGGTAGTTCGTGCCCTCGGTGCGCGCGAGCCCGTCGGTCCGCGTCTCGTGCCCCTTCACGCTGCCGTACGTCGCCCCGTACATGTTGTGCCACGTCCGCGTGACGCCGCGCGGCGTGCCGGGGTAGTAGCGGACGCGCAGGAGCAGGCGCGACAGCTTGCCGGCGTCGTCCTTCTTCGCGGCGTCGTAGCCGCGGAAGGGGCGGTCGCTGGGATCGCCGTCGACGTAGACGTAGTCGCCGTCGTCGAGCGCGAGCTCCTTGGCGTCGAGCGGGTGGATGTCCATGTAGCCCTCGGTGATCGAGGGCAGGCGCTTGTCGTGGCGGTAGACGTCACCGAACGGCCCGAAGAGCACGCCGGTGAAGTCGGTGTCGACCGGCGTCGTGTGCGCGCCGTGGCGGTACTTGGGCGTGTGATAGATGTGGCGATAGCCCTGCGCCATGAGCGGGTGCTTCGACGCGATCGTCTCGGCGACCGTCTTCATGACGTGGCGCACCTGGCGCGTCTCGGGTGAGGTGTCGCTCACGGCGAGGCCGTAGGCCGCCGGCTGCGTGGGGCGCAGCGCGGGGTGGGGCGCGGCGACGATGACGTTGGGCTCGTGGAACGTCGAGTCGATCGGCTCGCGATGGACGACGAGGTTCTCGCCGCTCTCGATGAACTCGGGCTCGAAGCGGTAGAACTCGAGCCGCCCCGACTTCGTGTGCCACGGCTGCTCGCCCTTCTGCTGCTCGTACGACGACGCGCGCGGGTACGTGCGCACGTTGACCAGCGCGGGGATGCCCTCCTTGGCCAGGGCGTGCAGCTTCTCGATGTCGTAGCCGCGCAGCGCGGCCGAGCCGTCGATGATGCGCTGGAGGTAGACCTCGACCTTCTTCTCGTCGACGAACTTCCAGGCGTCGGCGAGGCGCGGCTCGTCGTACAGCCTGGCGAGCGCCTTGCCGACGCCGGCGACGATCTCGATGTCGGGGCGCGTGTCGAAGATGCGCTTCATCGCCGAGACCGGGAACACCTGGGCGAACGGGTTGGTGCAGCTGCCCGTGAGATCGGGGACCTCGAACTCGGCCCACGAGTCGGCGGCGAAGACGAGGTCGGCGTACTCGCACGAGCCCGTCCACCACCAGTCGGCGAACGCGATCATCTCGATCTTCGGCAGCGTGTTGTGGACGACGTCGTAGTGCCACTTGACGTTGCCGATGACCGAGTTGCTGTTGTTGAGCCACATCGCCTTGGTCGGCGCCGGCAGGTGGCCCTTGCCGGTGAACAGCTTGTTGCCCTGGCGCAGCGGGCGATCGCCGTAGTTGTAGTAGTGCAGCGACTCGTAGTGGGAGTACTTCTTGGTCTTGACCGGGCCCGCCGGATCGAGCTGGAGGTGGAAGGGATCCTCGGCGGCGTAGAGCGGGATGCCGCCGAAGAGCGCGGAGCGGTAGTTGCCGGCGTAGCTGCCGACGTTGCCGCCGGGGAAGCCGAGGTTGCGGGTGAGCGCGGCGACGAGGAGGATCGCGCGGTCCTTGAGATCCGAGTTGAAGAACTGGTTCGGCCCCATGCCGGTGGCGAACGTCGTCTTCTCCGGGTTGGCGGCGATCTGCCGGGCCAGCGCCTCGATCGCCGGGGCCGGCGCGCCGGTGATCTGCGCGACCTGGGCCGGCGTCATGTTCTGATCGAGGTACTCGGCGAGGAGCGAGAAGTGCGTGCGGACCTCGACCGTCTTGCCGTCGGCGAGCGTCACCGTGCGCGTCGCGCGCAGGTCGGGCGCGATCTTCGCCCGCGGCCCGACCTGGTCGCGGTGGATCGCGACGAGCTTCTTCGAGCGCGCGTCGACGACGACGTAGGCGCCGAGCTCGGGCGAGAGCGCCTCCGGCACGAGCTGCTGCTTGTGCCCCATCGCCGGCGGCATCGCCTCGCCGGCCTTCACCACGGTGACGCCGGGGGCCGGGCGCGCGCGGTAGCCGGGCAGCTCCGCCGCCGCCAGCTCCTCGGGGCGCAGCGGCGCGAGGGTGTCCATGCGGATGAGGAACGGCAGATCGGTGTTGGTCTCGACCCAGCGCTTGTCGTAGAGGTTCTGCGAGACGATGACCTGCGCCAGGCCGAGCGCGAACGCCGGATCGGTGCCGGGGCGGATCACGACGACCTCGTCGCTCTTCGACGCGGTCGCGCTGTACTCGACGGTGATCGCCACGACCTTCGTGCCCTTGAGCCGCGCCTCGGTCAGCCAGTGGCTGTCGGGCATCTTGGTCGTGATCCAGTTCATGCCCCAGACCAGCACCAGCTTCGAGTGCTCGACCGTGAACAGATCGAAGTCGTTGGTCTGGGCGCCCGTCACCATCGGGTGACCGGGCGGCAGGTCGGTGTGCCACGAGTAGCTGTCCCAGCCGCGCGCGCCGTGGGCGTGCGAGGGATCGACGCCGCGGATCTTGGCGTCGGCGAGCGCGAGCGTGTTGGCGAAGCGGTAGAGGCCGAAGATGCGCGTCGCGCCGAGGAAGGCCATGCCGCCGCGGACCTTGACGGTCTGCGTGCCGGCGCCCTCGAGCGCCTCGATCGTCGCCGGGTCGTAGCCCTGGGCGGCGAGCTTCTTGCCGCCGTCCTCGCCCGAGTAGGTGCGCATGATGTTGTCGAGCGCGCGCGCGGCGTAGGCGTACGCGTCGTCCCAGGACAGGCGCGTCCACGCGTCCTTGCCGCGCTGGAAGTACGCCGGGTCGGGCTTGCCGTTCGCGTCGCGCGGGAAGCCTTCGTCGATCCACTTCTTCCAGCCGGCGCGGATCATCGGCGCCTTCACGCGGCGGTCGCCGTAGATGCGCCGCACCAGCGCGAGGCCCTTCTGGCACAGCCGCGGGTCCCAGCGATGGGACGAGGTGTTGCCGTACAGATCCTTCGCCTTGCCGTAGCCGAACGTCGGCCCGATGCGCACGACCACGCCGTTCTTCACGTGCGCGCGGAGCAGGCAGTTGTGGGTGTCGTTGGGCGCGCACAGGAAGACGAACGTGCTGTCGGCCTTGAAGATGTTGCGGTAGACGCGCTCCCAGTCGCGGTTGGGGTACGCGGCGAGCGGGTTGGCGATGTGCGTCGGCTTGAAGAACCGCAAGGGGGCCGCGCTGGCGGCGGTCGCCGCGCCGGCGCTCAAGAGGCCCTGGAGGAAGAGACGTCGACTGACCTTGGACATGAGCTCTCCTGGAGGCGGCTAGATCGCGGCCTCGGCGAGGACCGGACGTGGCGAGATCTCGCGCAGCGCGAGGCGAGGGAAGCGCCGGCGCACCGCCGGCTCGATCGCGGTCGATGCGTGCTGGTCGCCGGCGGCGTCGCGCTCGGCGCGGTAGTAGAGGACGCCCTCGGAGATGCCGAGGAAGGTGACGGCGAGGGACGGATCGAGCGCACGCGCGGTGCGGCCGATCCGCTCGAGCTCGTCGCGTACGTGCGCGGGGATCGGCCCGAAGCGCGACGGACTCTGCGGGTGCACGTGAAGGACATCGACGCAGCTCGCGTCGCCCGCGCCGCGGCTCGCGTGGCGCGCGAACAGGACGGCGCTCGTCATGCCGAGGACGAGGCCGTCGATCGCCTCGCGCCAGAACGCGCACGCGCGCGGGTGCAGCGCGGCGTCGCGGCATCCGGCGCGTTCGCCGCGACACGCCGCCTCACCGGTGACGCGCGTCCAGCTGCGCGCGGCGCAGGGCACGCCGAGGCGCGGCAAGACGTCGCAGAGATCGTTCAGCGGCAGATCGAGGTGGTGATACGCGCGGAAGCTGGCGCCGAGGCGCCGGCTCACATCGAACACCTTGCGCAGCACGTCGTCGGGTGCGCGTTCGAGCGCCAGCGCGACGAGCGCGTCGTGATCGAGGCCCACGGGCAAGGTCGGGACGGCCGCGCGAACCGCCGCGCATCGTGCGTACCGCCATCGCTCGGCGAGCTCCGAGACTACTGCCATCGCGCCCGGGCCGAGCAAGCGATGTACCGACGCACGGACCGCGCGGGACGCGACGAAAGTCGGCACGGCTTGCGCGAGAGAGCGGTGCGGGGCCCCCTCGCGCGTCGTTTCTGCGCGAATTCTCGCGCCGGCCGATCAGCCGGCCAGGGCTTCGAGGCGCGCTCGGTCGATGATCGCGATCGAACGCCGGTTGACCTCGATCAGCTTCTCGTCGTGCAAGTGGGCGAGCGCGCGCGAGAGCGTCTCGGGCACCATGCCGATGAGGGATGCGACGACGCGCCGCGGGACGCGGCAGCCGGCGCTGGCGTCGTCGAGGATCCAGCGCGCGACGCGCTCGAGCGCGGTGCCGTCGGCGCCGGCCGCGCGG
>JAIOII010000864.1 GCA_019912685.1 Kofleriaceae bacterium | reverse complement strand
TCGAGGACCCCGAGCTCGCGGCGACGCCGCAGCTGGCGTGCGCGACGGTGCCCGGCGGCGCGGCGATCATCCCGATCCTGCGCGACGCGATCGAGAACGACAGCCTCTCGGGGTTCGGCGGCGTCGACCTCAACGTCATGGTGCGCGTCGCGCCCGTCGGCGGCGGCGAGGCGCAGGCGATCTACGGCTCGAAGGCGCTGCGCTACTCGCCGAGGTTCCCCGAGGAGCGCGTCGCCAACACCAACCCGACGCTCACGCAGATCGACGTCGACCGCGGCGAGGGCACGACGCCGGCGCCGCTGCCGCTCGGCCGCTGCATCGATCAGCCGGACCCGCTCGTCCTCGCTCCGCGCGAGACGATCCACTTCATGCCGATCGAGCCCGAGGGCGCGCGCGAGGAGTACGTCGTGCCCACGTTCGAGGGCGGCTCGCGGAGGTTCACCGAGAACCTGAGCTACCAGTGGCTCGCCGGCGGCGGCGACTGGACCCGCGGCTCGACCGGCGGCCAGCGCGACGGCGCCGGCAACTACCCGCCGCTCGACACCGAGTGGGAGTCGCCCGTGGCCGAGGACCTCGACGGCCCGACCGACGTGCCGCTCTGGGTGATCCAGCGCGACGAGCGCGGCGGCGTGCGCTGGTTCGAGAGCTGCGTCCGTGTCACGCCATAGCGCGGGCGAGCGCGAGGACGGCGTCGCGCATCGCGGCGGGCGAGGTGGCGTGGAACGGGCGGCCGTGGCCGGGTAGCACGTGGGTGAACGCGTGCCCGGCGAGGCGCGCGACCGAGCGGCGCTGCTCGGGCCACGAGTGCCAGCAGACGTCGCGGCCGGCGTCGAGCCCGCGCTCGTCGTCGTCGGCCCAGACGTGGTCGCCGCTGAAGAGGACGGCCTCGCGACCGGCGGGGCGGTAGAGGAGAGCGCTCGAGCCGCGCGTGTGGCCGGGCACGGGGATGACGAGGAGGTCGTCGTCGAGGCGCACGGGCTCGTGGCCGTCGATCACGCGCTCGACGTCGCGTGTGCCGGCGGAGAGGTCGTCGCGGTGGAGGACGCGCTCGCAGCCGAAGCGCTCGCGCCACGCGGCGTGATCGGCGACGTCGTCGCGATGCGTGAGGAACATCCAGCGCACGCCGCCGAGCGCGGCGACGCGATCGACGAGCGTCGCCGCGGCGCGCGGCGAGTCGACGAGGACGTTGCCGCCCGGGCGCACGACGAGCCAGCTCGACGCGCCGTACGAGTCGGCCGAGGCGAAGCCGCAGAAGCGCACGTCGGGCACGCCCGGCACTTCCGCCGGGAACGCGCGCGACGCCGCGCGCGTGTCGAGCTTGCGGGTCATGCCGATCGACGCGGTCGGGCACGTGACGAGCGCCATCAGCGCGCGGTGGCGCGCGGCGTCGTCGGCGGGCTGCGCGTGCACGTACGACTGGCCGGCGCGGTCGTCGCGCGCGAACGTCGCCGGCGCGAGCTGGCGGCACAGGTCGCAGTCGATGCACGACCGGTCGACGTAGAGGTCGCCGGGTGCGTTCGACGGCAGGCGGTCGGTGACGCGGGCCACGACGCAAGTATGGACAGGAGGCCTCACATCGCCCACATGCGGTCGGTCGACCGCTCACGGCGTGCCCCACTGCGGACTTTCGTCCGCCAACCAAAGTTTCGCGCCGCCGCGGATCTCGCGAGCCTGAGACCTGGCGTGGGCCGTGCAGCGCTCCCTCGGCGAGGCATCATGTTGCTCTACGTCGAGATCGTCGGCGCCTCGGCGCCGCGCCCCGGGTCGCGCGAACCTTGCTTCGTCGATCCGCAGCTCCCGCTCTGGATCCTGACCAGCCCCGAGCTCCTCGCCGCCGAGCGCCAGGGTCGCGCCGGCAACTGCCGCGTCTGGCACGTCGAGGGCAACCGCTTCCTCGCCGAGGCCTGCCTCGCCGACGCCGGCGTCGCCGAGCTCGACACGCTGGTGCTGGTGCAGTCGGTGGGCGCCGCCTGACGCGCCGCCGGCCCGAGTCGGGCACGGGCACGGGCACGGGCACGGGGCACGGGGCACGGCGCACGGGCAGGCGCGCCCATGTGCTAGCTTCCGCGACCCCCCATGGCGCTGGCCCTGCTCACCGCCGCGATCTCGGCGATCGCCGGGCTCGTCGCCGCGATCGCGGCGCACGCGCGGCTGTGGGTGCTGGCGCCGGTGCGTGCGTTCGCCGTCGTCGCGGTCGCCGCCGCGATCGCCGTGCACATCCTCCCCGAGGCGATCGACGGCGCGGGCGGCTGGGTGCTCGTGCCCTTCGCGCTCGGCTTCGTCGCGCCGCCGCTCATCGCGCGCGTCGCCGAGCAGCGGGCGGGCGCGCACCGCTGGTTCGCCGCCGAGCTGTCGTACGCGGGCGTGCTCGTGCACCAGGTCGCCGACGGGCTCGCCCTCGGCGTGGTCACCGGCGGCAACGGCGACCTGCAC
>JAIOII010000863.1 GCA_019912685.1 Kofleriaceae bacterium | reverse complement strand
GTCGGGCGCGCGCCGGCGGCGAGGAGGCCGTCGAGCTTGCCGGCGGCGACCGTGCCGCCGCCGACGACGAGCACGCGCTCGCCGTCGAGGCGCAGGAACACGGGGTAGACCTTCTGGGCTCTGGTGGTCACGACGCGTGCTCTTTCATCGGTCGCTCCCACCTGCTCGCGCTTCGCGCTCGGCCGCTTCCTCGTGGGCGCTACCCCGGAGCGCGCTTCGCGCGCGGCCCCACTCGTCACGGCCGGTGGTCGCCGGGACGTGCAGCCCGCACTCGGTCTTCACGCTGCCGCGCCAGCGGCCGTTGCGCGGGTCCTCGCCGGCGGCGACCGGCGACGTGCACGGCGCGCAGCCGATCGACGGGTAGCCCTGCTGGTGCAGCGGGTTCGTCGGCACGTCGTGGAGATAGAGGTGGGCCCACACGTCGTCGTGCGTCCAGTGCGCGATCGGGTTCACCTTCACGAGCCCGGGCCGGCGATCGCGCTCGACCATCTTCGCGCTCGCGCGATCGGGCGTCTGATCGCGGCGGATGCCGGTCACCCACGCGGCGAGCCCGTCGAGCGCGGCGCCGAGCGGGAGCACCTTGCGCAGGTGGCAGCAGCGATCGGGCGCGCGCTTCCACAGCTCGGCGCCGTGCGCGGCCGCCTGCTCCTCGATCGACTGCGCCGGGCGCACCCCGCGCACCTTGATGCCGTAGCGAGCCTCGACCTCGCGCCACAGCGCGTACGTCTCGGGGAAGAACACGCCGGTGTCGAGCGTGAAGACGTCGATCGGGAGGCGGTGGCGCGCGATCAGATCGACGAGCACCAGGTCCTCCGGACCGAAGCTGCAGGCGAGCGACAGCTTCGGGGCGAAGCGCGCGACCGCCCACTCGAGCGTCGCGACCGGGTCGGCGCTCTCGAGCAGGGTGGCGGCGCCGCTCAGCTCCTTGTCGGTGGGCGCAGCCTTGTCCGCCATGTTGGATACATGTCTACCACGGCGGATGACAGGGCTGTCAATTATAAAGGATGGGCGTCTGCTATCACGGAACGTGGTTCAGGGCGCATCAGCCGCTCGATCACCGAAAAGGTGCGCGCCGTCGGCTGGATCCAGGACACGGCGAAACCCGCCAGCGCCCCGCGCGAAACCCGCACGACACGCGCCTCCTGGACGGCCTCGACGCTGCCCGCGGTCAGGTGCACGCGCACGATCTCGCCGACCACGACGTCGTCGTCGGGGTGCAGGAAGAAGGCGCCGCCGAGCGAGAGGTTCGTGGCGCACGCGACGACGAGGTCGCTGCCCCACTCGAGCTCGACGACGACCATGACGTCCTTGCGCACGTGCGCTCGCCGCTCGGCGCCGGGGGGTGGAGGAGGAAAGGCGCTCATGCCCATCGAGTCGGCCGCCCGGCGCCGTCGTGAAGGGGCTGCGCGCGCCTCGATCCCTCAGGTCGAGTGCTCGCGCGTCGTCAGGAAGCGGATGTCCGGCCAGTCCTGCTTGGCGCGGTTGAGCTGCCAGTCGTTGCGCGCGAGGAAGACCGTCGCGCCGGCGTGGTCGGTCGCGATGTTGTCGCGGTTGGCCTCGGCGAACTTCTTCACGTGCTTGGGATCGTCGGCGTCGACCCAGCGCGCCCGCTCGAACGCGGTGCCCTCGAAGATCACCGGCAGGTCGTACTCGGTGCGGATGCGGTCGGCGAGCACCTCGAACTGGAGGCCGCCGACGACGCCGACCACCCAGTCGGAGCCGAGCTCCATCTTGAAGGTCTGCGCGGCGCCTTCCTCCGCGAGCTGCTCGAGCGCGCGGCCGAGGTGCTTGGCCTTCATCGGATCGACCGCGCGCACGCGGCGCAGGAGCTCGGGCGCGAAGCTCGGGATGCCGGTGAAGCGCAGCAGCTCGCCCTCGGTGAGCGCGTCGCCGATGCGGAGGCCGCCGTGGTTGGGGATGCCGATGATGTCGCCGGCCCACGCGTCCTCGGCGAGCTCGCGCTCGTTGGCCTGGAACACCATCGCGTTGTGGACGCTCTGCACCTTGCCGGTGCGCGGCACGACGAGCTTCATGCCGCGCGTGAAGTGTCCGGACGCGAGCCGCACGAACGCCATGCGATCGCGGTGCTTGGGATCCATGTTCGCCTGGATCTTGAAGACGAAGCCCGAGACGCCGGGCTCGTCGGGCGCGACCGGCCGCTCCATCGTCGGCTGCGGGCGCGGCGGCGGCGCCAGCTCGGCGGCGCCCTGGAGCAGCTCGCGCACGCCGAAGTTGTTGACGGCGGAGCCGAAGAACACGGGCGTCAGGTGGCCCTCGCGGTACGACGTCGGATCGAGCGGCTTGCACAGGCCGCGCGCCATCTCGACGTCCTCGCGCAGCTTGGCGACGGCGTGGTCGGGGAGGAGCGCGTCGAGCTGCGGGTCGTCGAGCCCCGAGCAGGTCACGCCTTCCTGGACGGTCTCGCCCTTCGTGCGCTCCATGAGCACGAGCTGATCGCGGCGCAGGTCGTAGCAGCCGAGGAAGCCGCGGCCCATGCCGATCGGCCAGGTCGCGGGCGTGACGTCGAGCGCGAGCGTCTGCTCGATCTCGTCGAGCAGCTCGAACGGGTCGCGGCCCTCGCGGTCGAGCTTGTTGATGAAGGTGATGATCGGGACGTCGCGCAGGCGGCAGACCTCGAACAGCTTGCGGGTCTGCGACTCGATGCCCTTGGCCGCGTCGATCACCATGACCGCCGAGTCGACGGCGGTGAGCGTGCGGTACGTGTCCTCGGAGAAGTCCTGGTGGCCCGGGGTGTCGAGCAGGTTGAAGGTGCAGTCGGCGTAGTCGAACGTCATCACCGACGTGGTCACCGAGATGCCGCGCTCGCGCTCGACCTTCATCCAGTCCGACGTCGCGCGCCGGCGATCGCCGCGCGCCTTCACGGCGCCGGCCAGCTGGATCGCGCCGCCGAACAGCAGGAGCTTCTCGGTCAAGGTCGTCTTGCCGGCGTCGGGGTGCGCGATGATCGCGAAGGTGCGGCGCCGGGCGACCTGGGGCGGAAGAGGGGACGACATCGGAGGCCGCGCAATCTAGCAGAACCCGGCCGCCGGAGAATGCTA
The DNA here is from genome assembly GCA_019912685.1 of Kofleriaceae bacterium. Lineage (GTDB taxonomy): Bacteria > Myxococcota_A > Polyangia > Haliangiales > Haliangiaceae > UBA2376. The sequence goes on along the minus strand of JAIOII010000863.1, from coordinate 1,058 downwards.
TCCATGAGGGATGGCAGAGCTGTCCCCTCAGTCCCCGCTGTCCATCGGAGAAGCCGAGGAGCTGCTCGACGGGCTCCCGGTCGTTCCGGTGCTGTCGGGCTCGATCGAGGAGATGAAGCGCATGCGCGCGCAGGTCCTCGCCGCGGGCATCCCGGTGCTGATGGGCTGCCCGCCCGGCGCCGGCAAGGGTTGAGGGACCAAGACGCACCTCCTGGTCGAGGAGGACGACATCCCGGCGGTGGCACAGCTCCTGCGCGGCGCGTGGCACGATTCGGTCGAGCGCGAAGGGCTCACGCCGGTCGCGCGCGCGTCGGCGGAGGCGTGCCCGGCGTGCGGCGCGACGGACGAGCTCGTCGCCGGCGCGTGCCCGGACTGCGGGCTCCAGCTAGCGTGAGGGCGAGCCCGACGGCGCCGACGCCCAGCCCGACGTCGAGCACGACGCCGAGGCGCGCGACGCCGACGACCGCGTAGAAGAGGCCGAGCGCGGCGAGGATCGCCGCGGCTCGCCGCTCCAGGCCGCCCGCCAGGAGCGCGCCGCCGATCGCGAGCGCGAGCGACGGGCAGGGCACGAGGCCGACCGGCGCCGCGACCAGGTACGCGATCGGCGCGCGGTCCTCGGGGAAGTGCGGGTAGCCCCAGGCGAACGCGATCATCGCGAGCCCGAGGAGGCTCGCCCAGCGCGGCCCCGCGGCCGCCGGCGCGGCGGGCTGGCGCACGGCGAGGACGACGAGGCTCGCGGTCGCGGCCGCGAAGACGATCCCGTTGAACGGGTTGCCGTACGCGAACGCGAACGCCGCGACCGACGCGAGCGGCGCCGTCACGAGGAGCGTGGCGACGCGCTTGCTCGGCCGCCACCCGAGCGCGATCGTGACGAGGGTCGCCGCGATCGCGAGGTGCCACAGCACCGCGTCGACGATCTCGCCGCGCGCGATCGCCGTGAGCTGCGCCAGGATCTCGTCCGCCGTCGGCATGGCCTACGCCTTCGCGCCCGCCGCCGGGTCGCGCGGCCACGGCATGGTCGACATGAGCCCGCCGGTGCTCCAGACGGCGACGAGCGC
>JAIOII010000862.1 GCA_019912685.1 Kofleriaceae bacterium | reverse complement strand
ACGGTGCGGGTCGCGCGCGACGCCCTCGCGCCGGCGGGCGCGAGCGCACAGGTCGCGGTCGACGGCGTGCCGTCGGGCGTCCAGGTCGTGGTCAGGCCGGCCGAGGTGAGAGTCGGGCCGAGGCGGTAGCAGGGCGAGGGCAAGCGTGAGGGTACGGGTGAGGCGAGTGTGGTAATTGGGAGCCATGGCAGAACGAAGGCTGTTCGGTACCGACGGTGTCCGCGGGGTGGCCAACCTCGATCCGATGACCGGCGACACCGTGATGCGGCTCGGCATGGCCGTCGCCGCCCGCCTCAAGCAGCCAGGACGACACACGCGCATCGTGATCGGCAAGGACACGCGGCTGTCCGGCTACATGTTCGAGACCGCGCTCGCGTCCGGCATCGTGTCCATGGGCGCCGACGTCTGGCTCACCGGGCCGCTGCCGACGCCGGGCATCGCGTTCATCACCGCCTCGATGCGCTGCGACGCCGGCGTCGTCATCAGCGCGTCGCACAACCCGTACGAGGACAACGGCATCAAGCTGTTCGCGCGCGACGGCTACAAGCTCCCCGACGAGGTCGAGCTCGAGATCGAGAAGCTCATGTCGTCGCCCGAGCTCACCGCGCACCGCGCCACCTCGGCTGACATCGGCTACAGCCGCAAGATCGAGGACTCCCGCGGCCGGTACGTCGTCTACTGCAAGGCCACGTTCCCCGCCGACCTGACGCTCGACGGCCTCACCGTCGTCGTCGATGGGGCCAACGGCGCCGGCTATCGCGTCGGCCCATCGGTGTTCGAGGAGCTCGGCGCCCGGGTGATCCAGCTCCACTGCAACCCCAACGGCAAGAACATCAACGACAAGGCCGGCGCGCTCTCGCCCGAGGCGATGTGCGCGGCGGTCCGCAAGCACGGCGCGCACGTGGGCGTCGCGCTCGACGGCGACGCCGACCGCCTCGTCCTGTGCGACGAGCACGGCCAGGTCGTCGACGGCGACGCGGTGATGGCCCTGTGCGCGACGCGCATGCTCGCCGAGGACCGGCTCTCCAAGCGCACGCTCGTCGCGACGGTCATGTCGAACATCGGGCTCGAGCGCGCGATCCGCGACGCCGGCGGGCAGCTCGTGCGCACGCAGGTCGGCGACCGCTACGTCGTCGAGGAGATGCGGAAGCACGGCTACAACCTCGGCGGCGAGCAGTCCGGGCACCTCGTCTTCCTCGACCACGCGACCACCGGCGACGGCATCGTCGCGGCGCTGCGCGTGCTCGCGGTCATGGTCCGCGAGGGCCGGCCGCTCTCGGAGCTGGCCCGGGTCATGACCCGCACGCCCCAGGTGCTGGTCAACGTGAAGGTCGACCGCAAGCGCCCGCTCGACGAGCTCGTCGACGTGGTCCGGATGATCAAGGTGGTCGAGACCGAGCTCGGCTGCGACGGCCGCGTGCTGGTGCGCTACAGCGGCACCGAGGCCAAGGCGCGCGTGATGATCGAAGGACCCGACGAGAGCCGGATCAAGGCGCAGGCCGAGGAGATCGCGGCCGCGCTGGTCTCCGCCTGTCGCGTCTGACCCCTTACCCTTACCCTTACCCTTCTACCGATCTACCGATGCTCCCCGTCGCGACCGCGGCCGAGATGCGCGCCCTCGATGCCGCGACGATCGAGGACATCGGGCTGCCCGGCGCGGTGCTCATGGAGACCGCGGGGCGCGGCGTGGCGGCGGCGGTCGCGGC
>JAIOII010000861.1 GCA_019912685.1 Kofleriaceae bacterium | reverse complement strand
GCGCGACGTCGTCGTCGCCGGCCAGGCGCTCCTCGTGACGCGCTTCCGCTCCGCCGAGGCGCTCTGGGTCGCGAACGACGGCACGATCACGCGCCGCGACGTGCCGGTCACGGTCACGCGCGACCCGGTCGTCTTCGACGGGACGCCCGGCGGCGTGCCCGCGGTGCCGTCGGTCGCGTGGCGCACGATCCCGATGGGAGGCAGCCGCGCGCTCATGGTCCACCAGCGCGCGTCGCGCGGACCGCTCTCCACGCAGCCCGGCGGCTACGGCGGCGGCGGCGGGCCGTGCGACGGCGTCATCCAGGCGACGGCGACCATCTTCGACGCGGCCGCGACGACGCCCGCCGAGGGCCGCGTCTTCCCGTTCGCCAGCCTGCCCGTCGACGTCGCGGTCTCGCCCGGGGCGGACGTGATCGCGGTCGTGATGGCGGGCGACGCCAGCCTCCAGGTCATGTCCGTCGACTCGCTGGCCGCGCGCCCCGGGGAGCCGTGCGGCTTCGTGGCGGGCGACACCGTCGAGACCGTGGATCTCGGGCTCGGCAGCCCCGTCGCGGTCGCCTTCACGCGCGATGGCCACCTCGTCACCCAGTACGACAACGGGCTCTCGATCCGCGACGGCGCGGGCTGGAACCACGTCGTCCAGCACGCGTCGGCGCCGCAGGATCCCGGGCGCGACCGCTTCCATCGCGCGACGTTCAGCGGCCTCGCGTGCGCGTCGTGTCACCCCGAAGGCCGCGAGGACGGCCTGATCTGGGAGTTCGACACGCTCGGCCCGCGGCGGACGCAGGACATCGCCGGCAACCTCCGCGGACGCGGGCCGTACCACTGGGACGCCGACATGAGCGACCTCTCGCAGCTCATCAACGAGGTCCTGGTCGGCCGCATGGGCGCGGAGCCGCTCACGACGACCGAGGAGCGCGCGATGCAGGAGTTCCTCTTCGCGCTGCCGCCGCACCCGGCGCCGACCGGCCTCGATCGCGTCGCGGTCGACCGCGGTCGCGCGCTGTTCGAGTCGGCCGAGCTCGGCTGCACCACGTGCCACGGCGGCGCGCTCCTCACCAACAACGCCCGCGCCGACGTCGGCACCGGCGGCCGCTTCAAGGTGCCGAGCCTCGTCGGCGTGGGCTGGCGCGCCCCGTACATGCACACCGGCTGTGCGCCGACGCTGCGCGATCGCTTCGGCGCGTGCGGCGGCGGCACGGCGCACGGCGCGACCGACACGCTCGACGAGGCGCAGCTCGCCGATCTGGTGATGTTCCTCGAGTCGCTCTGATCCGACCGGACCGTGTAACCAGGCGGCACGCTCCTCGCATCCAAGCGGGGCCATGCACAGCCTCCTCACGCTCGCCGTCATCCTCGGCTACGAGGTCGGACCCACGTACATCGCCCAGAACGACGGCCGCTACGGTGAGGCCGGTACGCCGTACGAAGCCGGCGACGTCGGGCAACAGGACACGCTCGCGGTCACGCAGCGCACCACCGTCGAGGTGCGGTCCGGCCGCCACGCGGTGATCGCGCTGTACGCGCCGCTCCAGCTGGCGACGCGCGTGCGGCTCGACCAGGATCTCCAGTTCCGCGACGAGCGGTTCACCGCCGGAACGCCCGTCGATCACCGCTACGTGTTCGACGGGTTCCGGCTCTCGTACCTGTACGCGGTCGTGCCGGACGGCGCGCTGCGCCTCGACGCGGGCGCGTCGCTCCAGATCCGCAGCGCGCTGGTCTCGTTCGCCTCGGCGGACGGCGAGCAATACGCCGCGCAGACCGACCTCGGGCTCGTCGGCGCGCTGAAGGTGCGCGCCACGTACCAGCCCGGCGCCACGTGGTGGGGGCAGGTCGAGGCCGACGCCCTCTCGACGTTCGGCCTGCTCGGCGACACCAGCGGCGGCATCTACGACGTCGCCCTGAGCGCGGGGCGCCCGGTGCGGCGCGGCGTCGACGCCTACGCGACGGTGCGGCTGCTCGGCGGCGGCGCCGAGGTGCCGTCGCAGGCGATCGACAACTGGGGCAACTACGTCTCCGCGTCGGCCGGCCTGCGCGTCGAGCTCGGCGCGCTCTGACGTGCCGCGCGCGGCGCGCCGCGCGGCGCGCTGTGCAACATCCGAACACCGAGCGCCGGCGATCGCGGCTGGCCGAGAAGTTGCTCGGTACCGTCGGTCGAATGCGTAGCTCCTTGGTAATCGCGCTCTTCACTCTCCTCCTCCTGGGGATGCCGGCCTCACCCGCGTCCGCCCAGGGGACGCTCACGGTCACCTACACGACGCAGTCGCACAACGGACCGTACGCGCCCGCGCACGTCGTCGTCGTGTGGGTCGAGGACGACGCCGGCAACTTCGTGCGTACGATCGATCGCTGGGCGGGCGTGCGCCGCCAGCACCTCGTCGCGTGGACACAGAAGGCCGGCGCCGCCGACGCCGACGCCGTCAGCGGCGCGACGCGCATCAGCCACACGCAGCCGCTCACGAAGGTGTGGGATCTGCGCGACCGACAGGGCCAGGAAGTCCCCGACGGGACGTACACGATCCGCATGGAGCTCGCGGACAGCAACGCGAACCAGGCGCTGCAGAACGCGCAGGGTACGTTCACGTTCGTCAAGAACCCGAGCGGCTCCGAGCAGACCGGGCTGACGAACGGTGGCTTCAGCGACGTGAGCATCGCGTACGCGCCGGGCGCGACGCCGCCGACCTCGCCGCCTGCGGGCCCCGACGCGGGGCTCGAAGACGGCGACGAACGCGCCGACGTCCTCACGGGTGGCTGCGCGACCTCCCGCGGCGC
>JAIOII010000860.1 GCA_019912685.1 Kofleriaceae bacterium | reverse complement strand
CGTTCAGGAAGCTGATCGCGCCGCCTCGATCGCGGACGTCTGCGCACCTGCGTGCGCGACATCGAGAAGCAGGGCCTCCTCGAGGGCACGTTCGTCGAGCTGGAGATCGGCGTCGACGCCGGCGGCGCGATCAGCTTCCTGAACGTGAAGAAGACGAACCTCGGCAGCCGCGCCTCGTGCATCCGCGACGCCGTCGCCTCCGCGCGCCTCGGCGCCGGCGCCGCCGCCTCGTGGCGCCACCGCATCACCTTCTGACCGTCAGCAGCCCGGGCTACCGAGCGGGCAGGCGGCGTCGCAGCCCGCGCCGACGCAGTAGGCGCAGCCGCTGTCGATCGCCGGGTCGTTCGCGGCCGACTGGCTCTTCACCACCTGGACGACGCAGCTGCCCGGCGTCGTGTTGCCGGCCTCGTCGGTGACCTCGAAGTGGACGCGGTAGACGCGGCCATCGCCGTTGCCGGCGCGCTCGGCGCGCAGGTTCGCGGTCGACGCGCCGGTGATGACGGCGTCGTCGCACGTGTTGCCGTCGCCGGCGCCGTTCTCGGGCTCGTCGGAGGTGATGTGCGTGATCGTGCCCGCGGCGTCGAGGTCGACCGAGCTGCAGCTGTCCTCGACCTGCAGCCCGCAATCGCCGAGCGCGAAGGCGTGGTACGCGTGCTCCGGCGGCCACAGCGATCCGGGGGCGGGGGCGCCGCGCAGCACGGGCGGGATCGTGTCGACGACGGTCACGATCGCGGTGCACGCGTCGGCGCCGCCGAGCTCGTCGCTGCACGTCAAGGTCGCCTCGGTCGCGCCGAGCGGGTAGGGCGGCGCCGGCGTCTGGACGCACGTGAACGGGGAGTCGGGATCGTCCGAGCCGCCGTCGATCGACGCGACGCCCGCGCAGAGGGCGCCGGCTTCGACCGTCGCGGCCACGCAGACCGCGTCCGGCGCGACGTTGATGTGGAACGGCGCGCAGTCGGTGAGCGTCGTCGGCGCCCCGACGTCCTGCGCGGTCGCGGTCGCGCACGCCAGGTGGTCGCCGGGCGCGAGGCCGGTCGCCTCGGCCGCGAACGTCGTCGGGTCGGCGCCGGGCGGCGACGTGATCATCGTCGGCAGCACCGTGGGCGTCGGCTCACCGGGCGAGTGCACCGCCACCGACACGCCGAGGAGTGAGGCCTGGACGAGGCCCGGCAGCACGTCGGGCAAGTCGCCCGGATCCTCGACGTGAACGCAGTGCAACCCGCTCGCGGCGGCGATGAGCTCGAGGTCGCCGTTGGGGTTATCGGGGCTCTGCTGGTCGCAGATCGCCGCGGCGCCGACGCCGAACGTCTGGATCGGCGGCGCGCCCGCCGGGATGACGACCGGCGGACCGAGCAGGTTCAAGCCGTCGGACATGAAGACGATCTGCTGGTTCGGCTGCGAGCTCGCGCCCGCGGCCGCGAGCGCCTGGGTGACGCCCGCGTGATAGCTCGTGCCGTTGCCGACGGATCGCGCGGTGAACCGCGTGACGCCGCCGCTCCCCCCCGACCTCGCGCTCCTCAGGACCTCGTCGAGGTCGCGAACGGTGTCGCCGGGGCCGGTGCCGGCGTCCGGCGCGGTGAGCACCTGGATCCCGGCAGCCGGCCCGACGTCCGCGATCGCGGCGTCGTTGGCGAAGACGACGATCGCGATGTCGGCGATCCGGCCGCTGGCGTCCGCGGCCTCGACGAGCGCCTGGGCCGCCGCGACCTCGCAGTCGAGCACGCGGCCGACCAGGCCGTCCCCGTTCGCGTCGCCGCACGTCGGGTTGCCTCCCGACGTGGTGCTCCCCGAGACGTCGATCACGATCACCAGCGTCGTGTCGGCCACGGGCGCGAGCGGCGTCAACCGCACGAAGCCCGTGATCGGCACGGACGCGCCGGTGGCGAACACCTGGTCATCGAGCGGGCTCACGACGTCGATCTCGACCGGTGTGCCGCCGGGGAGCGTGCCTTCCGTCAGGGGCGCCGATGACTCCGCGAGCTCGCGCTCGGCGCATCCGCTCAGCGCGACGCAGGCGCCGAGCAGCGCGCCACACCACGTTCCGTCCATCCTCACCATACCAACCTGCCTTTCCGGGCCGCCGCGCGTCGAACCGCGCGTCGCCCTCGACACTGGTGCCACCAACCGGTGGTCACGTCAACGCGCGGCGGCGCGCGATGTCGTCGGCACGCGGCGTCGCGACCGCGGCCCGACGTTTACCGCCGCGTCAGGACGGGCGGCGGCGTGATCTCGAGGGCGCGATCGTCGTCGCGCTCGCGCGGGATCACGACGGCCGCGCTGCCGTCGGCGACGACGCGGCCGGCAGCGACGCGGATCACGCGGTCGGCGGGCGCGCGGGTCTCGCCGATCGAGTGCGTGACCGCGATGACGGGGATCTGGGTCTCGTCGGCGAGCTGGCGCACGAGCGTCATGAGCGGCACCTTGAGCTCGCGATCGAGCGCGCTGAAGGGCTCGTCGAGGAGCAGCACGCGCGGCGTCATCGCGAGGGCGCGCGCGAGCGCGACGCGCTGCGCCTCGCCGCCCGAGTA
>JAIOII010000859.1 GCA_019912685.1 Kofleriaceae bacterium | reverse complement strand
CTCGCGCACGCGCGCGCTCCAGGCGTCCGTCGCGGACGCGGCGACGAGCCACGCCAGGGCCGCGACGACCGCGAGCAGGGCGAGCTCGATCGCGAGCGCGCGACGCCGCATCAGCCGGCGATCACGGAGAGCGTGAGCTCGCCCTTCGAGAGCACGATCTCCGCCGGCAGACCGACGACGACCTCCTCACCCGGCGCCAGCGCCTTGCCGTTCACGTGCACCGGGTTCGCCGCCGGATAGCGACCGACGCGCACCGACGCTCCGGCCGCGGCCATCCAGAGCTGCTGCTTGTTGACGCGCGCGGTCGCGCCGGTGAGCGCGATGAAGGGCGACGGTGCGCCTGAATGCGGCCGGCCGAGCGCGAACGTCGTCCCCGCCACGAGCTGCGCGTCTCCCCCGGTCCATCGCAGCCGCACGCTGCCGGCCCCGGCGCCGGTGTCCTGCACGATCACCGTCTCCGTCGAACCGACGGCCCGCATGAGGCCGGTCATCTGGGCGGCATCGAAGCGGACGGTGAGCTCTCCGGATCGCGGCGCCGCGAGCTTCTCCGTCGGCTGGAAGGCGACGCGGACCGTTGCCTCGCCGGTGCGCAGCTCGTCGCTCTCGTCGTACACGACGCTCACCCGCAGTTCGCCCACCAGCTCGGCGCCGGTGGCGGCGGCTTCCTCGGCGAGCGCCGCGCCGAGGTCGCGCTCGAGCGGGCCCTGCAGCGCGCGCACGAGGTCGAAGTCGCCGCGCGCGAGGATCACGCGGTACTCGTTCCACAGGAGCCGCCCACCGCGCGCGGTGCGAAACGTGCACGCGTGCATCACCTCCGCGACGGCGCGCGCCAGGAGGTACGGATCGACGTGCACCACGGCGTCGCGCGCGAGCCCCTTGACGACCTTGCGCGCCAGGTCGAGGAACCGGACGCGGAACAGCTCGGGACCTTCGCGCTCGAGGATCGCCATGGCTACTCGCCGCCCGTTCGCTGCACGGCGAGGCGAACGGCGCCCTCCTTGCCGTCGGACAGCTCGATCGTGTCGCCTTCGCGGACGGCGACCCGACCGCGCGCGGTGCGGGCGGGCCGGATGACCTCCCCCGACGCGCGCCGCACCAGCAACAGGTCGCCCTGATCGAGCGCGCTGACCTCCAGCGCATGGCCCTGACGGTGGATGGTGCCGGCGCGACGGCTCACGAACGTCGCCTGCGTGCAGACGGCGAGGTCGATCTGCCCGCGCGCGTCGGCGCCAGCGCCTCCGCGACCGAACGTCAGATCGCCGCCGCCGACGGGCAACGCCAGCACGCGGCCTTCGAGATCGCCGCCTGCGATGACGAGCGCCCACGTGCGCGGCGCCTGCTCCGCGACGCTCACCTGCACGCGATCGCCCTCGATCACCTCGTACGCGCGGCGCGGCAGGGCCGTGACCGCGACGTCGCAGCGATTGGCGAGCGCGGCCCCGACCTCGCGATCGAACCGCGCGTCCTCGACGAACCCGCGCGCGACCGCGAGGCTCCGCTCGGGCACGGCGACCCGCACCGCGACATCGGCCGGAAAGATGACCTCCCCCCGCGCGCCGTGGTGCGCCAGGTCGGCGAGGGCGTCGACGGTCAACGCACGCAGATCGTCCCATCCCGCCTCGTCGCCGCTCGAGAGCAGCCGGGAGAACCATCCCATACGTCGATGCTACACCGGGCGCACCCGCGCGGGCGTCACGGGCACGGACCTCCGCACACCTGGATGTCGTAGGATCGGCGCGATGAGACCTCGCTTCTGGTTGATCGCGTGGGTGGCCTTCGCAACGGCATGCGGCTCGCGAAACCCCGGCCTCCGGCTCACGACGCTCGACTCGAGCGTCCAGAAGCCGTCGAACGTCGCCGTCTACTTCACGGTCGACACCGACGCGGGCGAGCCCGTCGCCGGCCTGACGGCAGAGCAGTTCCGGATCTACGAGGATGGACAGCTGGTCTCGACGTTCGAGAGCAAGCAGACGATCCTGAACCCCGAGGTCGCTGCGGAGCACTTCACCCTGCTCCTGGTCGACATGAGCGGCAGCGTCTCCGAATCCGGCGACGTCCCCGCGATCGTCGACGCTGCGCGCGCGTTCTCCGACCGGGTCGGCAAGTATCAACGGGTGGCCGTCTACGCGTTCGATGGCCGCCCGGACATCCAGCGGGTCAGTGACTTCACGGCGCGCGGCGCGTCGGTCGAGGCCGGCGCGGCGCGGCTCGACTCGTTCCGCACCAAGGACCCTTCGACGAACCTGAACGGTGCCGTGATCAAAGGGCTCGAGGTGCTCGATCGTCGGCTCGCACGCGCCGACGCTCCGCTACGCTTCGGCACGCTGGTGATCTTCACCGACGGCACCGACCGCGCGGCGCGCGTGGTCCGTGATGATCTCATGGCGGCCGTCGACGCCACCGAGCACGAGATCTACGTCATCGGCGTCGGAGCCGAGATCGACAGCGGCGAGCTCGGTAACATCGGCCGCGCGGGCGTGATCCTCACCAAGGACCGCGCCGAGATCGCGAACGCCTTCGAGCAAGCGGCGGCACGGATCGAGGCCATGAGCCAGCGCTACTACCTCCTCGGCTACTGCAGCCCTGCCCGCGCCGGGGTGCACGAGGTCACCATCGAGGCCGTCCACGACGGCAAGTCCGGCTCGCTGTCGTACGAGTTCGACGCGGCCGGGTTCCGGCCCGACTGCGATCCGACCAAGCCGCCCCGCTTCAGCCTCAAGCGGCCGAAACCCAGGGTCGACTGAACTTCGCCGCAACCGCGCGCCCGAGCCGTCGTCGCGGGCGTGCTGCTGGTGGTCGCGTGCACCGTGACGGACCTGACCGGGGTCAAGTCACGTCGCGGCCGCCGCGACACGCTCGTGGATGGTGACCGAGGCCTCACGGCGCGCGCTCGAAGGCCTGCGCGATCCGACCACGCTGCAGTGGTACGTGATCCCGCTGCTCGCGATCGTGTTCTACGTCTACGTGATCGAGATCAAACGCGCGCGAGAGACCGGCGAGTGGAACGCGGTGTTCGCCGGCTTGACCGTGTTCGGCATGGACTTCGTCAACGAGACCGTGAACGGCTGGATCCTCGTCCTGTCCGACCGTTCGGCGCTGTGGACGGCGCCGGGGCCGACCGCGCTGCGCACGATGGTCGGCTGGAACATCGAGATCATGTTCATGTTCGCGCTCTCGGGGATCATCTACTTCCACACCCTCGGCGCGCATCGCCGCTCGCGCTGGGTGTGGGCCGTCGTCTACTCGGCGTTCTGCGTCGCCGTCGAGCTCCTGCTCGAGCGTGGTGGCCTCCTGGTCTGGGAGTACGGCTTCTGGAACGCCTCGTTCGCCGGGGTCTGGCTCATCTTCCTCTTCGGCTACTTCCACTTCTATGTCGCGGCGGCGCTGGTCATCGGCGCGCGCCGCACGCGCCCCAAGCTCGTCGCGCTGGCGGTGATGTACGGCGTGGCGATCGCGCTCAACGTGATCGGCCTCGGCGTCCTCGGCTGGACCTACTGATCGCTGGCGGGACGGGCGGTTACGCGCCGGCGGCCGAGGTGCGATTCCTTTTTCGGCGCCCGGTCGTCTCCACGGCATGCAACCGCGCCTCGTCACGCTCGCTCCTCTCGCCCTCCTGCCTGCGCTCGCCTGTGGCGCCGGCGCGCCGTCCAGGTCCGACGCACCGCCGCCGGACACGCCGCGCTCCGGGTACGCCACCGTCGACGGTCTCCGCATCTACTACGAGGAGCACGGCCGCGGGCAACCGCTGGTGCTCCTGCACGGCGGCCTCACCACCGCGCAGGTCTCGTTCTCGGCGATCCTGCCCGCCCTCGCCCGCTCGCGGCGCGTCATCGCGATCGAACAGCAGGGCCACGGCCACACCGCCGATCGCGACGGACCGCTGAGCTTCCCGACGATGGCGGCGGACACCGCGGCGGTGCTGCGCCACCTCCAGGTCACCGACGCCGACATCCTCGGCTACAGCGACGGCGGCGTCGTCGCCCTCGAGCTCGCCGCCCGTCACCCGGAGCTGGTGGACGACCTCATCCTCGTCGAGACCGGCTTCAGCGCCGCGGCGCTCGACGACCAGACCCGGGCCTGGCTCACCGGCGCGACGCCGGCCGACTTCGGCCCGCTCGGCGCCGCGTACGCCGAGGTCGCGCCTCGTCCCGAGCACTGGCCCACGCTCGTCGAGAAGTGGAAGGTGCTGCAGCTCGGCTTCGCGGGCATCACCCCCGCGGGGCTGCGCGCGATCGACGCGCCGGCGCTGGTCCTCGCCGGCGACCGCGGCGTCCCCGTCGAGCACACGCTCGAGCTGTTCCGGCACCTGCGCGACGCCAGGCTCGCGGTGCTCCCCGGCGCCGACTACTTCGTGCTCTCATCGCATGCCGCTCACGCGGTGCCCCTCATCCTCGGCTTCCTCGACGAGGCGCCGCCCCAGCCGGAGGACCACCATGGATCGCGATGACGACGAGCCCGCCGCGATCGCCCTCGCGGACGCGGTGCGCGCCGGTGACCAGGAGGCGTTCCGCGCGCTGTTCGACCGGCACCGCCGCGAGCTGCAGGTCCACGCGTACCGCATGCTCGGCTCGTTCAGCGACACCGAGGATCTCCTGCAGGAGACCTTCCTGCGGGCGTGGAATCGCCGCGCGAGCTTCGAGGGTCGCGCGTCGGTGCGCGCCTGGCTGTACCGGATCGCGACCAACGCGTGCCTCGACGTCCTGCGCCAGCGCAAGCGTCGCCGCGCCCTGCCCTTCGACGTCGTGCCGCCGATCGGCCCCGAGAGCCCGATGCCGGCCGACCCCGGCGACGTCGACTGGCTCGAGCCGTTCCCGGATCACCTGCTGTCGCACGACGATCCCGCGGCGGCGGCGGTGACCCGGGAGTCGCTCGAGCTCGTGTTCCTCGCGGCCATCCACCACCTGTCGCCGGTCCAGCGCGCCGTCATCATCCTCCGCGACCTCCTCGGTTGGTCGGCTCGAGAGACGGCGCAGGCGCTCGAGACCACCGAGGCCGCGGTCAAGAGCGCGCTGCAGCGAGGCCGGCCCATCCTCGAGGAGCACCTGCCGGCGCGCCGCCCCGACGCCTCGCCGCCGCGCACGCGCGCGAGCGACGAGGAGCGCGCGGTCCTCGACCGGTACATCGCGGCCATGCAAGCCGACGACGTCGACGCCCTCGCCGCCGTCCTGCGCGACGACGTTCGCGTCGCGTACCCGCAGGTCGGCATCTGGTGCGACGGCGCCCAGGCCTTCATCAAGGGCAGCCGCGAGCACGCACCGCCCGGCGACTTCCGCTTCGTCGCGACGACCGCGAACCTGCAGCCGGCGGTCGCGATCTATCACAGGGCACCCGGCGCACCGGCGTTCGCCCTCACCGCGCTCGAGCTGGTGCGGGTGGTCGACGGTCGGATCGCGGAGATCGTCGACTTCGATCCCGCGGTGCTGTCGTCCGCCTTCGGGCTCCCGCCCACGCTGTGAGTCCGACGATTCTCGTGACGCCTCGCGTGGGGGCTATTCGATCACCCCGAGCTTGTCCACGGGGCTGACCGTCGGGATCGCCAGGTTGGCGATGCGTCCCGGCGGCGATGCGTTCAGCTTGCCCGTGACGGCGACGCGCTTGCCGCGAAGCCCGTTGATCGTGTCGGTGTCAGGCTTCTTGCTCGCGTCCCACACGCTCTCGATGAGCACGGGGCGACCGCCGCCCGCGAGATGGACGGCGGGCCACGACGCCAGGAGGCCGCCCTTGGCGTTGTGGACGTCGTGGAGCTCGTAGGTGCCGACGACCGTGCACGTCGTGCCGAACGCGGCACGCACCTCGGCGTCGGTCTCGCACTTCGTGGACGTAGCAGCCGGCGGCGGCGAGGACATGGGTTTCTCCGTGGGAGTCGGGCCCGACGAGCCCGACCAGGATCAGCCCCAGCCCCGCGAGCCGTGACCCCGTGTCGGCGGGTCAAGGACGCGCGGTTCGGTAACGAGCTTCCAGTCACGGAGTCGGAGCGACGAGCGGCTCGACGATCGACTCGCCGAGGATGACCAGCATCCTGATCAAGCGAACGCGTGGGACGACGCGCGTGCCGGTCTACGCAATCGCCCATGAGTCACGCGCTCAGCCTGCGCCCGCGCGCGCTCGCCGAGCTCCAAGCAGCCCGCAACGGCCACGACCTCGTCGGCCATGGCAACTCGTTCCTGGACGAGCTCGAATCCGTGCCGGACGCATTCCAGGCTATGCCGCATCGCTTCCCGATCGTTCACGGGACCATCCACCGCGCGTTGCTGCGGCGCTATCCATTCGCCGTCTTCTTCCCCATCCGCCCGAACACCTCGCACGTCGTCGTGCTCGAACGGTCCAGGTCGTCGTCGTGGCCGGAGATGCGAGGCCCTGATAGAGTGAACGACGATGGTCGCGATCCCACGGACGCCGGCGACGCTGGACGATCTGATCGCACGTGGCGACACCGATCGCCTCGAGATCGTGGGCGGGCACGTGGTCGAGAAGGCGATGCCGTCTCCAGCGCATGCCCAGACCGAGGCCAAGCTAGCGGCCGCGTTCGATCCCTACAACAGAAAACCTGGCGGCAGAGGCGGACCCGGCGGATGGTGGCTGTTCACCGAGATTCACGTGAGCTACCCCAACGGTGAGATCTATTGTCACGATGCGGCGGGCTGGCGACGTGATCGCGTTCCCGAGCGCCCGAATGAATGGCCGGTGCGAGTCCGGCCCGACTGGGTCGGCGAGATCGTCTCTCCGCGCCACGAGAAGGACGACCTCGTCACCAAGCCGCGCACCCTCTTGGCCGCGGAGGTTCCCCACTACTGGGTCCTCGATCCGGAAGAGACCGTCTTGCTCGTCCATCGGTGGTCGAGAGACGGCTACATCGTCGTCCTGCGTGCGGCTGCCGGCGAGGTCGTTCGCGCCGAACCATTCGATGGAATCGAGCTAGATGTCGCGACCTTGTTCGGCATCGAGGACGACGAGTAAGTGCGCCCGGAATGTTTGTCGCGGAGCGACCCCAACGGGATTTGAACCCGTGTCGCCTGCGTGAAAGGCAGGTGTCCTAGGCCTCTAGACGATGGGGTCAGGGTGGTGAGCCCAGAAGGATTCGAACCTTCGGCCAACGGCTTAAAAGGCCGCTGCTCTACCGCTGAGCTATGGGCCCTTGGCCCGTTTCACGAGGTCCCGCACTCTGCCCGATCGGGCGGCGCGACGCAAGCCTACCGGGTCTCCAGGAAGGCCTTGAGATCGGCGCGCTGGTCGAGGGTGAGGCTCTCCAGGTCGGCCATCTCCCGGCCGGTGCCGTAGCTGCGGAGGAGCTCGTCGAGGGTCTCGGCGCTGCCGTCGTGATAGTAGGGGGCGCTCGCCGCGAGGCCCACCAGGCTCGGCGTGTCGATCGGCGCGGTGGTGCCGGGGAGCGTGTGCAGGGAGCGATCGGTCAGGAGCGCGCCCTCGTGGCAGTCGCTGCACCCCGCCTCCTCGA
>JAIOII010000858.1 GCA_019912685.1 Kofleriaceae bacterium | reverse complement strand
GTCGCCGGGCCCCGCGACGGGAATGAAGGCGACCCCCGCGGGGGGATCGGCGCGCTCGAGGTCGACCATGACCGGCACGAAATCGAGGTCGAATTCCTCGATCGGGGCGCCGTCGTCGTCACCGTCGTCGCCGCCGGGTGGGCCGCCGACGTTGGCCACACAGCCGGCGGCCGTGACGGCGAAGGACAGACCGAGTGCGATCGACAGCGCGATCGCGAACGTGGTGCGAAGCGTCGACATCAGATGCCTCCCTTCGGGCCGAGCGTGAACACGAGCTCGCCGGTGCGATCGGTGAGCAGGGTGCCGAGCTCGTCGCGGAGCTGGGCGGTGAAGGCGAAGCGCGCGTCATCGGCGCGCTGCAGGAGCTTGATCATGACCCGCTTGGGCACGACGCCGGCCCCGCCGGCCGGCAGGTTGAGGAGCGCGGTGGCGCCGCCGCCCTGGTCGTTCTGCGCGACGAGCAGGCCGTCGACGTAGATGCGGATCGGGTTACCGGTCTGCACGATGAGCTGCGCCGTGATCGGGCGCGGCACGGTGTTGATGACGTAGGAGACGGCGTAGCCGACGCGGCCGCTCGTCGCGTTGCGCGGGAAGGCGAGGTTCAGGTCGACCTCGGCCTCGTCGGCGAAGAGGCCGTCCCACTCGCCGCGGTTGAAGGCGCCGCCGCCCGCGTCGAAGATCTGCGGCGACACGCTGGCCTCGTCGATGAGCGTCGGGTCGCTCACGCGCGTGGCCGCGAAGTCGCCGACGACGAGCCAGTTGCGCTGGAAGCCGTTCCCGTCGGGGCGCAGGCCGCCCGCCCACTGCAGGATCGCCTGGGCGAAGAGGCTGTCGACCTCGAAGTCCCGGCCGCCGGGGTGGGGGAGGCCGGTGGCAAGCGGGTTGTCCTCGCGGTTGGCGATCTCGTCGGTCGGGTAGAGGAAGAGCGAGCTCTGCCCCGGGTTGAGGAAGCTCACGAACCCGGTCGCGGCGACGAAGTTGAAGCTGAGGCGGCCGACGTCGGACGCGTTGGGGATGATCGGGAAGTCGGAGCCGTTCGGCGGGGCCTGGCCGGCGACGGTGATGCCGTGGCACGCCGTCGCGTCGCTGCAGGTCCGGCCCTGCGCGCCGTTCTCGACGGCGAGGACGTCGTTGAAGATCGGGTTGATGCGGCGGACGAAGAAGGCGAAGTCGAGCGGGGACACGTCGACCTTGGCGCCGTAGACGTACGCGAGCAGCCGCTGGTAGTTGAGGTCGTTCGCGCCCTGCAGCACGTCCTGGCCCGGGTGCGGGTAGCGGCGGCAGCGCGGATCGTTGAGCGGGCAGGCGAGGATCTCCGAGTTCGACGGCGACGCCAGGTTGACGAAGCACGCGAAGTTCTGGAGGAGGATCGCCGGATCCGCCGTGGGCTCGAGCGAGAGCGAGCCCGGGCCGCGGTTGATCCCGTGGCACGCGGCCGACATGCAGCCGGCGCCGCGGCCCTGGCCGCCGGGCACGTTGAGATCGAGATCGCCCGAGAGGATCGGCAGCACCTCGGTGCGGAACACGCCGAGGTTGAACTTGTCGACGGGCGCGCAGGTGGGGTTGCCGCCCGGCGGTGGGTTGCCGGCGTTCTGCTTCGCGTCCTCGATCCAGGCGAGCATCGCGGCCGCCGCTTCGGGCGTGACCTGCGTGGAGAGCCCGGCGCCGTGCCGGACCGTGGCGCGGACGTACACGGTCGAGCTCGCCGGCGTCTCGAGGCTGGTGCGGGACGTGACGGCGATGAAGTTCGCCTCCATGTCCGCGCTCGCCGACGGCGGCTGCGGCTTGAGCGTGAAGCCGCCCGCCGCGCTGCCGTGGCAGCCGGTGACGGCGCAGCCGGCGGCGTCGAGCGACGGCTGGACCTGCGTCTGGAAGACATCGTAGTTGAACGGGCTCGGACCCGGCGGCGGCGTGACGCCTCCGCCCTCGCGCTCGTACCGCTCGGCGGCGTCGTCGACGAACGCGCGCAGCGTCGTCAGCTGCGCGGCGTCGGTCGCGAACGAGAACGGGTGCGTCGCCGAGCCGCCCGAGACCGCGACGACCATGCGGCTGTTCGCCGGCGTCGTCAGATCGAACTTGCGCACGACATTGTTGAACGTCTTGCCGAAGTCGCAGTCGCCGGGCTGCGCGTCCTTCCACACGGTGAAGTCGCCCTGGCCCGTCGGCGCGCCGTGGCAGCCGGCGAGCGCGCAGCTCCCCGACACGATCGGCATCACCTCGCTGGTGAAGCGGGCGACGTCGTAGGGGAAGCCGGGCTCCTTCTCGCCCTCGGTGTCGAGCTGGCACTCCGGGTCGGTCAGCGGATCGCCGCTTCCACCGCCGTCCGGCGGCGCGCCGTAACACGCTGGTGCGAGGGACCCGGCGACCACGACGAAGAGCGCGAGTGATCTGGTCATGCTCGGTCGTTCTGCAACCGTGGGTCCAGCGCGCGAGACCGAGTGAGAACAGCGATCAGCGTGATCGACGCGCGTTCGTGCGCTCGAGCTTGTCGGGACGCGCCGACAACCGGTGGGCGAGGAGCCCCACGCGAGATGACGCGAGCACGCCAGAACACTGGAAGAAGCACGATCGCGATCGGGATCTGCGCTTGCAGAGGCATGCGGCACCACAACCACGGAGCTCTTCCATGAAGACGCAGATCGCAACGACCCTGTTCGCCGCGGCGCTGCTCGCCGCTGGCGGTTGCAAGAAGAAGGATGGCGGCAGCCCCGGCCCCGGCCCCGGCGGTGGCTGGCTCGTCGGAGAGGACGGCCTCATGGCGGCCGTCTTGACGTCGGGCACGCTCGGTCAAGGCTACGATCTCGAGAGCGATCACGATCTCCTCGGCATCGCGTGCCGCGGCCTCGACACGGCGTTCGTCGTCGGCGAGCTCGGCACGTTCCTCCGCACCTTCGATGGCGGCGTGAGCTGGGAGGTGATCGATCTCGACACCACGCGCACGCTGCGATCGGTGGCGGCGGCGGACGACGCCGTCTATGTCGCCGGCGACGGGCTGCTCCTGCGCTCGCCCGATCGCGGCACCACGTGGGCGCCGCTGCCGGTCGATCCGTCGGCCTCGTGGAGCGCGGTGACCGCGGCGCACGGTGGCGTCGCGCTCGCGCTCGGGATGAGCGGGGCGGTGTGGCGCCACGACAGCGCGAGCGACTCGTTCACCTCGGTCGCGTCGCTCGCCGGCGCGCGCGTGGTGGCGATGTCGCACGACGGGACGCACGCGGTGGTCGCGGGCGCGGGCCGCGCGATCCTGCGCAGCGACGACGCCGGGCAGACCTGGCGGTCGATCGATCTCGGCCGCGACGTTGATCTGTACGACGCGTGGGTCACCGGCGCGGGCGAGACGATGGCGGTCGGCGCCGACGGCCTGATGGTGCGCGTCTCGGCCGCCGACACGATCGCGACGTCCACGATCGCGACGGAGACGCTTCGCACGATCCACATCAATGGTCGTGGCGTCGGCCTGGCCGCGGGTGACGACGGCGTCGTGATGCACACGGCCGATGGCGGCGCGACCTGGACGGAGCTACCGCTCGGCCTCGATCGCGACGTCTTCGCCGTCGACGAGGTCGCCGGCGACGGGCACCTGTGATCGCTGTGCAAGCTTCGTTCAGTCGACGGTGAGTCGACGTCGCGGTGGGAGGCGGGTCCCCGCTGCTTGTCGGCCGGACCCCGCAGGGCTCGCCGGCGCGACGTCGCCGGCGACCCAAGTACGCGCCGCGTCCCACGTACCTGCGGTGGCACGGCGGTTGCTGAACTTCCAGCCAGTGTCGACCCGCCGCCTCACTCGCGATCGCGTGGAGATCGCTCGCTTCCGCGTGACGGTGCTCGACGGGCCCCACGATCCGGGACCCGTCGAGTCCGCCACGGACGAGATCACCGTCGGCTCGGCGCCGGGGCAGCTGCTCCGGCTCCGCGACGCCTGCGTGTCACGGCACCATTGCGTCATCAAGGTCGGCGACGAGGGCCTCATCTGCGAGGACCTCGGCAGCACGAACGGCACGTACGTCGCCGGCCGGCGCGTCACCAGCGTGCAGCTCGAGCCCGGTGACACGATCACGGTCGGCGGCACGGTGCTCGCCGTCGAGCTCCTCGGCGACAGCTACATCGAGCCGCTGTCGAAGCGCGATCGCTTCGGCCGCGTGCTCGGCCGCAGCGTCGCGATGCGACGCCTGTTCTCGATGCTCGAGCGCGTCGCGTCCTCGGACGCGACCATCTTGCTCGAGGGCGAGACCGGCACTGGCAAGAGCGCGCTCGCGGAGGCGATCCACGAGTGCAGTCGCCGGGCGGGCCGCCCCTTCGTCGTCGTCGACTGCGGGGCCTTGCCCGCGACCTTGCTCGAGTCCGAGCTCTTCGGGCACGAGCGCGGCGCGTTCACCGGCGCCGTCGAGCAGCGCATCGGGCTGTTCGAGTCGGCGAGCGGCGGGACCGTGCTGCTCGACGAGATCGGCGAGCTGCCCCTCGATCTCCAGCCCAAGCTCCTCCGCACGCTCGAGCGGCGCGTGATCCGGCGTGTCGGCGCGAGCCGCGAGGTCCCGGTCGACGTGCGGCTCATCGCCGCCACGCACCGCGATCTGCGCCGCGCCGTCAACCAGAACGCTTTCCGCGCCGACCTCTGGTACCGGCTCAACACGGTGCGCGCCGTCCTGCCGCCGCTGCGCGAGCGCCGCGACGACATCGCGATGCTCGTCGCCACGTTCTACGCCGAGCTCGCCGGCGATCCCGGCGCCTCGCCGCCGGTCGAGCTGGTGCGCTTGATGATGCGAGGCTCCTGGAAGGGCAACGTGCGCGAGCTGCGCAGCGCCGTCGAGCGCGCGCTGGTCGGCGCGCCTGCCGTCGAGCAGGAGGCCGATGCGGCCTCCGAGCTCGACATGACGTTCCGCGCGGCGAAGCAGCGGGCGACGAGCAACTGGGAGAAGCAGTACCTGAGCGAGCTCCTGCCCGCCCACGACGGCAACGTCTCGCGTGCGGCGCGCGCCGCGCGCATGGACCGCGGTCACCTGAGCGAGCTCGCTCGTCGCTACGGCCTCACGTCGCCCGACGACGCGCCGGTCGACGCGCAGGACGACGACACGGCGGCCTGATCCCGGCTACGGGTTCAAGCGCCAGGTCGCCACGTCGCACGCCGGCGTGTGGTCGTCGAGCGACCAGCGCAGCCAGGCCAGCTGGTTCACGCCCATGACGTCGAGCGTGAGCCAGTCGACGAGCGCGCCGCCGTCGTTGCGCAGGACGCGGCTCGGCTGCTCGACGTTGCCGAGCGTGAGGTCGAGGTCGCCGTCGCCGTCGACGTCGAACCACTCGATCGACGCCGTGGTCTCGGAGGCGCCGGTCGTCCACAGGGGGACGAGGGTGCCGCCGTCGTTGCGGTAGACGCGCGACGGCTGATCGCGGCCCGCGACCGCCAGGTCGAGGTCGCCGTCACCGTCGAGGTCACCCGCGTCGAGCGCGGGCGCGTGGCTCACGTCCCCCGACGACCACGTCTCGGTCAAGACGCCGCCGCTGTTGGTGTGAACCCGCACGGGGCCGGCGAGCGCGCCCGTGATCAGGTCGGCGTCGCCGTCGCCGTCGAGGTCGGCCCAGAGCACGCTGCGGCGCTCCTCGCGCGCCGGGCTCGTCCACGCGTCCTCGAACCAGTCACCCTGGTTGCGGTACACGCGCGCGTTGCCGGCGGCGACCGCGAGATCGGGGTCGCCGTCGCCGTCGAGATCGCCCCACGCGAGGCCGTACGGCTGGCCCATGTTGTTCGCCTGCCACTCGGTCTCGAGGCCGTCGCGGCGCTGCGCGAGCACGTGCACGGACTGCATCCCGCTCGAGATGCCGAGATCGAGGTCGTCGTCGCGGTCGTAGTCGGCCCACGCGACGGCGCGCGCCTGGCGCAGCTGCCACGACGAGAAGTCCTCGCGGAGCTCGTGGCCGTCGATCGTCTTCACGCGCAGCTCCTCGTCGCCGCTGCCGATCGCGAGGCGCCGGTGGCTCGGCGCGTCGTCGCGGTCGCTGTCGCCCCACGCCACCGACGACGCGTCGAGCACGTGGTCGAGATCCCACGCGAGCAGGATCCCTTCGCCGCACGCCGCCCAGAGCTGCAGCGACGCGCCGGAGCGGGCGACGGCGAGCACGGTGTTCTCGGTGTCGCCGGTGCTGGCGCGGCAGACCCCGTCCGCGGCACAGGTCAGGCCGGGGGGGCATCCCGCCTCTCCGCAGCGAACGTCGCCGTCCCCCAGGTTGGGTTCGAAGCAAGCGACGAGCGAGGTCGCCAGCAACCCGATCGAAGCCCGTTCCAGCATGGCGACGATCGAATGCAGGGGGGATGCCACGCCGGATCGTCCAGGAAGCGCGAGATCATGGGCGGCACTCCCGTGTCGCTGGGAGCAGCGCCCCCACTTTGGTTCGTCCACGCCCGCATACGCGGTGTCGGTACGGTGGGTTGCCCGCCGGAACACCCCTTGCACCGCGTCATCACGTGAGCCTGGAGACCTTAGGGAGGTACCGCGTGCTCGAGCCGATCGGTTCGGGAGGGATGAGCACGGTCTACGCAGGAGAGCACACGACCCTGCGCCGGCCGGTCGCGATCAAGGTCCTGCACCAGCAGCTCGTCGCGGACAGCGTGATGGCGCGGCGGATGATCGGCGAGGCGTTCACGATCGCCGGCCTGCACCATCCCGGGATCGTCGGCGTGCTCGACGTCGGCGTGAGCGAGGACGGGCGCGCGTACGTCGTGATGGAACGCTTGATCGGCGAGCCCCTGAGCGCGCGGGTCCGCCGCGGCCGGCTACCCGAGGCCAAGGTGCTCGTGTTCGCGCGGCAGATCGCGTCGGCGCTCGCCGCGACGCACGCCGCGGGCGTGATCCACCGCGACCTGAAGCCCGAGAACCTCTACGTCGTGCCCGATCCCGACGTGCCGGGTGGCGAGCGCGTGAAGGTGCTCGACTTCGGCATCGCGCTGCGCGATCACGACGGACGCGAGCGCACGCTCACCGGCGTCGTGCTCGGCACGCCGTCGTACATGGCGCCCGAGCAGCTCGACGGCGGCGGCGTCATGGATCCGCGGGTCGACGTGTTCGCGCTCGGCGTCGTGATGTACCAGATGGTCACCGGCATCCTGCCGTTCGCGGGCGCCGACACCGAGCAGCTGCTCGTCGAGCAGCAGTTCTGCGCGCCGACGCCGCCCGGCTCGCTCGCGCCGGTCTCGAAGATGCTCTCGGCGATCATCGAGCGCTGCCTGGCGAAGAAGGCGGCGGATCGCTACCCGACGATGGCGGATCTCGCTGCCGAGCTCGGCCGCTGCGGGATGCCGATCCCCGCGGCGGCGAACGCGTTCGACGCCGAGGAGACGAACCCGGATGCCTCGCGCCTGGGTGACGAGCGCGTCGAGGACGAGCCGAACACCGCGGCGTCGGTGTCGACGCGCGACCAGACGGCGCGTCACGTCGTGCGACCGCCTGCCGGCAAGCGTCACCGCTGGATCGGCCCGGTGGTGATCGCCGCGGCCGTGGTCGTCGGGATCGTCGCGGCGGTGGTACCGCGCGGAACCCCGCGGAGCGCGACCGAGGTCGAGCGCGATCCGGCGTTCGCCGGCATGATCGCGGCTGACGGGGCCGACGACAGGCCGTCGGAGCGGCGCCGGCCGGTCGCCGTGCGATATCCGCAGTCCCCCGAGCGCGAGACGCCGGCGAAGGCGACGA
>JAIOII010000857.1 GCA_019912685.1 Kofleriaceae bacterium | reverse complement strand
ACCCGGGGCCGCGTGGGCCGCGGCGGCTCGGGCGGCGGGAGTGGCAGCGGCCGCGGGCCGGGAGACGGTCCGGGCGTCGCGCCGGTCGTCGCGACCTCGGTCGCCTCGATCAAGACCCCGGCCGAGGCCAAGGAAGGCTTCGACTACTTCGACGCCCGCAAGAGCTATCCGGCCGAGGCCAGGCGGCTCGGCGTCGAGGGCAAGCTGCGCGTCCGCCTCGTCGTCGACGCGAACGGCAAGGTCACGCAGGCCAAGCTGCTCGGCAGCCTCGGCCACGGCCTCGACGAGCTCGCGCTGGCGCGCGCCCGGGCCATCGAGTTCGTCCCCGCCAAGGACGCGAACGACAAGCCCGTGGCCTCGGTGGTGGTATGGACCTTCACGTTCACCCTGCCGTCGGATACCTGACCGTTAACCATCCCGATCGACGGCACCGGGCGCACCGGGTTACCATCGAACGCGATGAGAAACCGGGGGTTGCTCGCTCTCCTTGGGATGGGTCTATGCGCGTGGGGCGCGCCGTCGGCTGCCCACGCGCAGCAGTCGGACGTGCCATACGACCCGGCGATCGACCTCAACCTGTTCGAGTACGCGATCGGTCCCAAGACCTTCTTCACGGTCGCCGACGCGACCATCTCGGCGAAGAAGCAGCTGGCCGTCGACTTCCTCGTCACGTACTTCACCCACCCCTTCACGATCTACAACGTCGACGACGACAACGACGTCATCACCAACCAGCGCGTCGACGTCGTGTCGAGCGCGATGGTCGGCGACCTCTCGGCGTCGTACGGCCTGAACGACAAGTTCCAGCTCGGGCTGTCGTTGCCGATCGTGTTCCAGATGGCCGGCGACGGCCTCATGCCGACGACGGCGCAGCCGACCGCCGAGGGCTTCAAGGCGACCGGCACCGGCGACCTTCGCGCCGAGGTGAAGACCCAGATCTGGCGCAAGAACGCGATCGCGCTCGCCGGCGCCGTCGGCGGCACGTTGCCGTCGAGCTTCGGCTCCGGCGAGGGCGCCTTCATCGGCGACGATCTGCCGTCCTTGCGCGGCCGCTTCATCGCGCAGTGGACGAACGCCGACGGCAAGCTCGCCCTCGGCGCCAACGCCGGGCTCGCGTTCCGCAAGCCGCGCACGATCTACGCGTCGACGATCGGCCAGCAGCTCACGTGGGGCGTCGCCGCCGCGTACCGGCCGACCGAGCGCTTCTCGATCGTCGCCGAGAGCTTCGGCCGCACCGGCCTCGAGGGCCTCGATCTCGACGCGAGCCCGCTCGAGGCGGGCGGCGGCGCGCGCGTCCTCGCGACCAAGGCGGTCGCCGTCGTCATCGGCGGCTCGGCCGGCGTGGTGCGCGGCATCGGCTCGCCGGACTTCCGCGTGTTCGCGTCGGTGGGCTGGGCGCCCGACACGCGCGACAACGACGGCGACGGCATCGCCAACAACAAGGATCGCTGCCCGGTGGCCGCGGAGGACCGCGACGGCTGGGAGGACAGCGACGGCTGTCCCGACGACGACAACGACGGCGATCGCCGCGACGACGCGAGCGACAAGTGCCCGAACGAGGCCGAGGACTTCGACGGCTTCGAGGACGACGACGGCTGCCCCGAGGCCGACAACGACGGCGACGGCTTCGCCGACCTCGAGGACACGTGCAAGCTCGACAAGGAGGACGGCAAGGAGCCGTTCCCCAACGACGGCTGCCCGCACGACAAGCGCGACACCGACGTCGACGGCGTGATGGACAACCTCGATCAGTGCCCGAGCGAGCCGGAAGACGGCGACGGCTTCGAGGACTGGGACGGCTGCCCCGACTTCGATCAGGACAAGGACGGCGTCGCCGACGAGGACGATCAGTGCCCGCTGTGCGCCGAGGACAAGGACGGCTTCGCCGACGAGGACGGCTGCCCGGAGGTCGACAACGACAACGACGGCTTCCTCGACGCCGTCGACAAGTGCCCCGCCGAGGCCGAGTACGTGAACGGCATCGACGACTTCGACGGCTGCCCCGACGAGGGCGGCGCGGTGATCGCGGCGCTCGACGGCGACCGCCTGACCCTGCGCGCGCCGCCGACCTTCGACCGGAAGGGCCTGAACAAGGGCGGCAAGATCATCGTCGACCAGGTCGCCTCGACCATGCTGCAGAACCCGCTGGTCACGAAGTGGCTGGTCGCGGTGTCGGCGAAGAAGAAGCGCGACGCCGACAAGCGAGCGGCGTGGATCAAGGACCACCTCGCGTCGCGCGGCGTCGACGTCTCGCGCCTCGAGATCGTGACGAGCGCGGGCGCCGACCAGGTCGGCTTCGTCGTGCAGGAGCGCGCCGAGGCCCCCGCCGGCGCCGTGCGCGGCACGACCTCCATGCCGGCCGGGCACACGCCGCCGGCGC
>JAIOII010000856.1 GCA_019912685.1 Kofleriaceae bacterium | reverse complement strand
TCGCGCCCTCGGGCACGGCGTGGCGCGACGGCCTCGCGGTCTTCGCCGACCCTCCGCTGGCCGCCGACGAGCTCGGCCTGCCGACCTCGCCGGAGGCGCGCGCACGCATGGCCGCGCTCGCCGCGCGGATGCGGGCCCTCTCGGAGGCCGCGCAGCCGGTGGACGACCTCGATCGGCGTGCGGCCGCCTACGGCGACGTCCTGGAGATCTGCGCGGCGTGTCACGCCCTGGCGAGATGAGCGCGCGCGCCGCCGGCGTGCCTGACCGCCTTCGCCGGATAAGCTGAGCTGTGGATCTGCTGCCGTGGCTCGCCACCCATCGCGCGCTCCTCGTCGGGGCGCTCGGCGTGGCGATGTCGGTCGCGACCACCGTCCACGTGCTCGCGATCCCGCGCCTGCCGCGCAGCGCCGCGGGCTGGCTCGCGGTGATCTGGCTGTCGCCGATCGTCGGGCCGATCATCTACGTGCTGCTCGGCATCAACCGCATCGTGCACAAGGGCCAGCGCCTCCGGCCGCCGCCGCGGGTCGAGCCCTCCGACGCCGAGGGGGTGCCGAGCCACGCGCTCGTCGATCACCTCGGCGACGCGGGCCACCTGGCGGGGCTCGCCGCGGCAGCCGACCACCTGGTCGCGCGGCCGCTCCTCGCCGGCAATCGCGTCGAGCCGCTGGTCGACGGGGACCAGGCCTACCCCGCGATGCTCGAGGCGATCGCAGGGGCGCGCCGCTCGATCGCGCTCGAGTCGTACATCTTCGACGCCGACCGGGTCGGGGGCCGGTTCATCGACGCGCTGGCGGCCGCGCGGGCCCGCGGCGTCGAGGTGCGCGTGTTGATCGACGCCGCCGGCGTCCGCTACCACCGGCCGGCCGCCGACCGACTCCTCCGCCGGGCAGGCGTACCATGCGCGCTATTCCTGCCGATCCGGCGCGCGTTCCCTCGCTACTGGAACCTGCGCAATCACCGCAAGATCCTGGTGATCGACGGCGAGGTCGCCTTCACCGGCGGGATGAACCTCCGCGTTCACCACTGGCTCGGCGAGCAGCCCACCGATCCGACGCGCGACCTCCACTTCCGCGTCGAGGGCCCGGTGGTCGCGCAGCTCTTCGAGGTGCTCGCCGACGACTGGGCGTTCGCGACCGGCGAGGTGCTCGACGGCGATCGCTGGTACCCACCGCTCGCCGCGCGCGGTCACGTCCTCGCGCGCGCGATCCCCGAGGGGCCCGACGACGACAGCGACCCGCTGCCGTGGACGATCCTCACCGCGCTGTCGGTCGCGCGCCGGCGCGTGTGCGTGGTGACGCCGTACTTCCTGCCCGATCCGCCCCTGGTCGCCGGGCTCGATGTCGCCGCGCTGCGCGGAGTGACCGTCGACGTGGTGATCCCCGAGCGCACCAACTTCAGGTTCGTCGACGCCGCGGTGCGCGGCGGGCTGTGGCAGCTCCTCGACCGCGGCGTGCGCATCTGGCGGACGCCGCCGCCGTTCGATCACACCAAGCTGCTCACGGTCGACGGCGCGTGGTCGCTGATCGGCTCCACCAACTGGGACCCGCGCTCGCTGCGCCTGAACTTCGAGCTCGACGTCGAGGCCTACGATGCCGCGCTGACCGCCCGCCTCGACGCGCTGGTCGACGCCCGCATCGCCAGCGCCCGCCGCTACACCCGCGACGAGCACGACGCCCGCGGCCGGGCCCGCCGGCTCCTCGACGGCGCCGCGAACGTGCTGCAGCCCTACCTCTGATCGCGGCGGCGGCTTCTGGCGGACCGATGAGGTGGACACGTCCGGCGACGTTCGCCACCATGGCGAGACCTTGGCCACGAGCTCGCGACGGCGACGGAAGGAGCGCAAGCAGCGGAAGAAGACCTCGCTCGCCCGCGCCGGACGCCCGGCACCTCCGCTGCGGCTCTCGGTGCGCATGGAGGCGCTCGAGCTCGCCACGGGGCACGACGGCCTGTTGCGCGGCGCGCCCGAGCCGGTGGTGGTCATCGGCGTGTACGCCGCCGGCGGGGACCGCACGCGGCTCGCGGGTCGCTCCGTGTACCGGTTCGCGCGCCCGGGCGCGTTTCCGTGCAAGGTCGCGGCGCGCGAGCCGGCGAGCGACGCGTGCACGCTGGTCGCGGCGCCGGGCGATCGGCTGGTGATCCTCGCGCTCGCCGTCGAGGAAGACCGCGGCCGCGGCGTGCAGGCGCTGTTCGCCGAGCTCGAGCGCGGGGACGGGATCCTGGTGTGGTCCACGGATCGGGCCATGCCGGCGCCGCTGCACCTCCACGAGCTGGAGGGCGCGCTCGTGGACCCCGACCTCGGCCACCGGGTCGAGCTCCTGCTCGGCGAGCACGATCCGGCGCGGCACCTCGACGGCGACGACTGGGTCGGCGCCGCGGTGCTGCACGCCGACCTCGCGGTCCGCCCGCGGCGGCACCGCCTGCACCTGCGCTCGGCCGACGGTCGCAACGACTGGACCGCGCAGGTGGAGGTCAGCGTGCGGCGGGCATGAGCGGCGACGCCGATCGGGCCCAGGAAGCGCCTGCGGCGCGCGACGGCGCGGTACGGTCGTGGGTGATGTCCGATCGGTTCTGCTTCGCGTGTCGCACGAGCGTGACGCCCGGCCCCGGCGACGACGAGCCGTGCCCGACGTGCGCGGCGCCGACGCGCCTGCGCGAACGCTGGCGTGTGCTCGGCCCGCTCGCCCGCGGCGGCTCGGCGCGCGTGTTCCGCGGCTTCGACACCGAGGCCGCGCGCGAGGTCGCGCTCAAGGTGCTCGAGCTCGGCGAGGTCGAGGACTGGAAGCAGGTGGAGCTCTTCGAGCGCCAGCTCCCCTTGCTGCGCCGCCTCCGTCACCGCGGCATCCCCGAGGTTCACGACGCGTTCGAGCACCAGGCCGGCGGCCGCACGCTGCTCGTGCTCGTGCAGTCGCTCCACCGCGGCCAGAACCTGCGCGACGCCCTCGCGGACGGGCTGCGCTTCGACGAGCGCTCCGCGCGCGCCTTCCTCGACCGCATGCTCGACATCCTCGGCTACCTGCACGGGTTCTCACCGCCGATCCTCCACCGCGACATCAAGCCCGCCAACATCCTCCTCGAGCTGCCCGCCGACGGCGACCTCGCGCGCGCGCAGCCGGTGCTGATCGACTTCGATACCGCGCGCGGCGTCGCGATCGACACGGCGGCCGCCGACGGCACGATGGTGGGCTCGGCGGGCTTCGTCCCGCTCGAGCAGCTCGCCGGCCGCCCGGTGCCGGCCTCCGACCTCTACGGCCTCGGCGTCACGGTGATCGCCGCGCTGTCGCAACGCGACGTCCTCGAGCTGCCGGTCGAGCGCTCGCGGCTGCGCTTCCAGGCGTTCGTCAACGTGTCGCGCGAGCTCGTCACGGTGCTGGAGCGGATGGTGGAGCCGATCGTCGAGGACCGCCTCCCCGATGTCGCCGCCGTCCGCCGCGCGCTCGCGGCATCGGCCGAGCGTCCGGACCGTGCGGCGGTCCGTCGCCGCGTCACGATGGCCGGGGTCGCGTTCGTCGGGCTCGCGGCGCTCGGGCTCGGCGCGGGCGCGGGTAGTGTCCGGATCCCGGACAGGAGCGCCTCGTCGCCGTGTCCGCTCGCCGAGGCCCTCGCGCTGTGCCGCGATTCGCTCGATCCCGCGTGCGACGTCGTGATGCCGTGCCTCGGGCGCTTCGCTGGCATGTCGGTCGCGGTCGACGGCGACACGCTGGCGCTCGGATTCGGGACCGACC
This sequence comes from Kofleriaceae bacterium, assembly GCA_019912685.1. Classification (GTDB taxonomy): domain Bacteria; phylum Myxococcota_A; class Polyangia; order Haliangiales; family Haliangiaceae; genus UBA2376. Next base: position 33,163 of record JAIOII010000856.1, on the reverse strand, counting down.
GCGGCGGCGCGCAGCTCTACACCCGCGCCGACGCCGGCTGGACCGCCGACGCGACGCTGGAGGCGCCAAGGGTCTCGCACGCCGGCCAGTTCGGCCGATCGATCGCGCTCGACGGGGACACGCTCGCCGTCGGCGCGCGGCTCGGGAACGACCGCAAGGGCGCGATCCACGTCTACGCGCGCCAGGGCGGGCGCTGGACCGAGCAGGCCACGCTCCTCAGCACGCAACCCGAGTCGAGGTTCGGCGAGGAGCTCGTCGTATCGGGCGACACGCTGGCCGCGGTGCGAAAGCCCGCCCTGAACGACTCGACGGTCGTGGTGTACGCGCGCCGCGACGGCACGTGGGAGCCGCAGGCCGAGCTGCCCGACTTCCGCGGGACCGCCTCCCTCGCGCTCTCCGGCGACACGCTCGCGATCGGCGTCCCGATGGGCACCAGGTCCGAGCCCGGACCCGGCGTCCACGTGTACGTCCGCGAGGGGACCGAGTGGCGCGAGCAGGCACGTCTGCACTATCCCCCGGATCCCGCGCTTTCGCGCGGGCCGCGTCCGTTCGTCCGGGACGTCGCCCTGTCCGGCGACACGCTGGTCGTCACCATGCCGCGCGCGCCCGTCGGGGGGCAGGCCCACGTCTACACCCGGACCGGTGCCGCGTGGACCGAGAAGGCCGTCCTCCACGATCCGAGCCCGCGCCCGCCGCCGGTCGAGCCGGACACCGGGCCGACGCGCACGTTCGGTGTGGCGGCGGCCGTGTCGGGCGACACGATCGCCGTGACCGCGTACGACAGCCGGCGCGACGCGGAGGGCATCTACCGCGAGCACACCGAGATCCACCTGTTCGCGCGCGACGGCGGCACCTGGCGCCCGACGCGCGTGCTCGACGCCGCGCTGTTCGACGAAGCCAGGGTGGCGCTCGACGGCGGCGGCGACGGCGACGGCGTCACGGTCGTGATCGGCGCGCCGTACCTGAACCACGCGCGCCGGCAGTACTGGCCGGGCGCCGCGCTCGTCGTCGAGCTCGGGCGCGGGCGCGCGCGCTGAGGCACACGCCCGAGGCTCGTCACCAGCTACCGGCGCCGCTCGTAGCGCGTCGCCCGTCGAGTACATGCGGAACCGTGTAGCGATAGGATAGCGTCGATGTGGTGGGCGAAGGCCTCGCTGGTCGACGGGCTCGGCGCGTCGCCGCGACCCGCCGACCTCCGCGCGCTCCTGGACTCCCTCGGGCAGGACCTCGAGGCGTTCAGCGCGGTGGCGTACGAGGCGGCGCGGCGATGGCCGCGCGTCGCGCTCGCGGTGCTCTTGCCGCGCGCCGATGACGCCGCGCTCGATCACCTGCTCGCGGCCGACGGCTTCGTGTTCGAGAAGCAGACGCCGGTCCCGTCGAAGCTCGTGTACGTGCCCGAGCCGCTCGAGGTCCGCGCCGCGGTCGGCGGTACGCAGCTGATCGCGCGAGGCCCGGCGCCCGACGGGCTGATCGAGGCCGTGCTCCGCGCCGCCGGCCCGGCGATCACCGAGCTCACGATCAGCCATGACGCGATGACGGCCACGTCAGAGCCCGCGTGGGCCCAGCTCGATCGCGGCGCGCTCCGCGAGCTGACGCTTCATGGAAGGAACGTGGTCGCCGCGGGCTCGCTCCTCCGGGGGGCGAACGCCCTGTCGACCCTGCGGGTGGATCACGTCGCGCTCGCCGCCGCCACGCTGCCGCCGCTCCTGCGCCAGCTCGAGCTCGAGGGCGGCGACCTCGTCCGCGTACCGCTCGTGCAGGCGCTGGCCGCGCACAGCCCGCGCCTCGTGCACGTCAGCGTGCATGCCGAGGTCGACGCGGACGGTATGCGGGCACTCGCGACCCTCCCGCAGCTTCGCGAGCTCTACGCCTGGCGCTCGCGGTGTGGCGACGCCGGTGCGCGCGCGATCGCGGCGGCGCCGGTGCTCTCCGAGCTCGCGCTGACCTCGGCCGACCTCGGCGACGACGGCGCCGCTGCGCTCGCGTCGATGCGCGGCCTCCGGCGTCTCTGGCTGTCCCGCAACCGCATCGGCGCGCGCGGCGCGGCAACGATCGCGCAGATGACCGGCCTCGACGACCTCGCGCTCGATGGCAACCAGCTCGACGACGCCGGCGTGCGTGCGCTCGCACCGCTGCGCGGCCTCTCGAAGCTGTCCGTGAAGGACAACCCGTTCCGCGATGCGGACGCCGTGCTCGCCGCCCTGCGCCACACCGCCGCCGCCGTCGAGGTCGAGGACGACCCGTACGACTTCGGCGGCATCATGTGACTGCGCGGCGTCAGTGCGCGAGACGCACGGCGTAGCAGCGAGTGACCGTTGCCTCGGCGAGAGCCTTCAGGTCGCCAAGGTATCGTTCAACGGGGTTGCCGCGCGCGGCCAAGAACGGCTCGACAGGGAGCCCGAGGTTGGACGCGACCCAATCCATGGCGCGCGGATCGGCCTTGCCGGTGAAGGCGAGGTGGAAGAGCTGTCCGGCCGCCTTGATCCCCTCGATCGAGAACACGCTGGAGTATCGCTGCTCGAGCGCGGTCCGGACGTCGGCGGAGATCGCGTCGTTCGAGACTGCGTAGACGAAGGTGCCCTCGGTGTCGACGAAGATCGCGAAGATCGAGACCTCGCCCGAGAACGTAGGGACCGGGCGATTGGCGTCGAGCGGAACACCGGCGGCGCGGAGCCACCCATCCACTCGCTCGCGGTAGCCACTCCGTCCAGGCTCGCTATCCGGGCGAGCGCCGGGGCAGAGATCGATGAGCCCGCTGCGGGACAAGACCTCTTCCTCGTCTTCCTCTTCTTCCTCGTACATCGTGTGATGCTCACGACCCGCGACCTGCATGTCAAGCGAGTGCCGCGCCGCCTCCGGTCGCGGCTCGCGCTCGATCGCGCGACGGCGTCACGGTCGTGATCGGCGCGCCGTACCTGAACCATGCGCGCCGGCAGCACTGGCCGAGACTCGTCACCGGCTACCGGCGCCGCTCGTAGCGCGTCTTGTCGCGTCCGCCGAGGCGCGTCTCGTAGTCGTCGGACGTCGCCGGCGCGTACACGGCGACGCGCGCGATGTCCGTGCGGTGCTCGCGCACCCACAGCGTGAGCCCGCGCGACGCATACACCCGCTGATGCGCATCGGCGTGGTAGCCGACGCCGGGCGCGAGCTTCCGGTCCGGCGCGCCGAGCGCGGTCAGCATCGTCGCGGTGTCGCCTGCGATCCGAGCTCGCCGCCGGCGAAGGCGCGCAAGGCATCTGTGCATGGCGCGGAAGACTGGGCCGACACGGTGGGCTCCTTCGGGGGCTCGCGGCGGGCGCGATCGCGACACCCTGCTGCCGTTGCGACGACCGCGCATAGCAGGACACGGGTTCGCACGGCTCAGTGTACCGGGATGGTGAGGGCCGTGCCTGCCGCGAGCGGGGCAGCGCCGGCGATGTGCGGATTCGCGCGCGCGAGGTCCGCCGGCGTGATGCCGAATCACTCGGGCTCGTCTGGCTTCGGTTCGTCTCGCTTCGGCGGCAGCGGCGTTACCTCGACCTGAAACGTACCGACGCACTTCTCCGCGCTCCACGGACACGTGATGTTGACCTGCCACTCCAGGGGGTTCGTCTCCGGTCGGCAGGTGGCAACGCCCGCGTACTTGCCGATCGAGCGATCGATGCGCGCGATCTTCCAACCGTCGCTCCAACACTCAAAACCGGAGGTGAGCTCGATCGCCTCCGTCGCGTCGACCGGAAATGCGGTGGCCTCGACCTTGACCGATACCGTCACCTCATCGCCATTGTGGCGAGCCGCGCACCGCAGGTTGTACTGCCAGTCCCCGGGGGCCACTCGCATCGCGATCGGACCTCCGGCGCATGAAACGGCCGCTCGGCCCGACGTGCCGCGTGTCGCGCGAATGGGAGCTCCGTTCGTCGCTTCCGAGACGATGCGGAGCGCCCGGTCGGTATCGGATGCGACGTCGGTGAGCTCTTGGAGCTGCCTCCCAGTTTCCTTGGCGAAGCCGTCTTCGTCATCTGGATCGAGGCCGTCGATCTCGGCCACCTCGAGCGCCCCGATTTTGTTCGAAAGAACATTCACGCGGACCTTCGCGAGTTCGACGGCGAGCTTCAGTTCGCTGCTCGCGCGCCAGCGCAGCAACGCCGACGTGGCGGCGAAGAGGAGTATGGCCACGGCGGTGCCGACGATGAAGAAGACGGCTCGCCAGTAGAGCCTCGCTCTACGCTCCGCAGTGCTCATTTCCGCTTGAGCGCCTGATCGAGCTGGCCGCTGAGCGTGCCCACGGTCTGTTTCAGGTCGGCGAAGCGGTCCTTGACATCGTCCATCTTCGACGAGAGCTCGACGCGCATCTTCTCCACCTTCTCTTCGATGCCTTTTCTTAGATCGTCTTTCTTGGCATCCACGTCGGCGAGGCGCTTCTCGATGTCCTTGGTGGTCCGTTCGATCTGCTCGATCGTCTTCTGGGCATTCTCCAGGTCGTCTTTGCTCGCGCGCGATGCGTACGCCGTGACGGCCGCCGCCGTGACGCTCACGATCGACAGGACAACGATGAGAATGGGCTTCCAGTACTCGACAAGCGTCTTCAGCTGACCGGGGAGCGACTTGTCTTTGGGCTTCGCCGAGTCCCCGTCTGGCGCATCGTCCTCGTCCATGGTCGGTAACCACATATTAGCCGAAACGCGCTCGTCCGATGCTAGGACCCTCCTGCGACCAACTCGTCGCCCCAGAGCAGGCGCGGCTCCCCGACGCCCTCGCGCGTGTGCGAGCGCATGGCGCCGAGGCGCTCCAGCGCGACCTCGGGAGCGAGGCCGCGCCAGCGGAGGAGTGCGTAGGCGATCATGCCGGTGCGGTGGATTCCGGCGGCGCAGTGGATGAGGAGCGAGCTGCCGCCGTCGATGAGGCGCGACATCTCCGCGATGGCCTGCGCCGCGCGATCGCGCGCGTCACCGATCGGCGGGGTGCCGTTCGGGAGCGGGAGCCAGAACCATCCCAGGCCGGCGGCCCGGACGGCTGCGCCGAGCTGCGGCGCGCCCTCGCGCTCGGAGAGGAGCGTGACGATGTGCGTGCAGCCGTCTGAGCGAAGACCGGGCAGGGCCTTGTGCGAGGGGCGACCGCGCACGGTCAGGCGTCCGCCGCCGAGATCGATCCACGTCACGACGGCTCCAACGAGTCCTCGTCGCCGTCGCGGTCGCGGCCGAACACGACGTCGCGCCAGTGCGCGATCTCCTCGGGCGACGGCGGCGTGAACGGCGTACCCGGCTCGCGGCTGCCCGACGCCGCGAACTGTGCGTGGCACAGGAGGCGCGCGAAGCGCGCGTGGTCGACCGTGTCCTCCGGGCGCACCGAGCTCATCGCGCAGAAGAGCGCGAGGTCGAGGAGCACCGGCGTCCACTCGCCGGCCTCGGCGCGAGCGATCACGGTCTCGGCGGCGGTTCCAGGCGGACCGATGAGCGCGCCGAGCACCACATCGATCGCGAGCATCACAGGGCTCGCCATACGTCACGTTCCTTCCCCAAATGCGTCCTTCGACTCGGCCTTCGGCCTCGCTCAGGACGGACGAAGCCGCGGCGGCGGCTCAACTACTTGGAGCGGGAGAAGGGATTCGAAGCTTCGAAAACCCCAACGGTCTCGCGACCCTGCATGTGATTCTCGAGGCTTCGATCCCGCTGGTTACTGACGGGCTCCCAATGTTGGGAGCCCGTTTTCGATCGCGCGGCCAAATTGGGCGCGGCCGAATCGGCGGCACGAAATCGGCGTGCAGCGGGAGACGGAAACTTTGTCGCGCGGGTTTGTCGCCCCCAAATTCCGCGCCGGGAGGCGGGACCACGTTCGATCGCGCGACTCCGCCGCCCTGTTCCGCGGTCCGGAAAATTTGGCGCGTTTGGCGCGGCGAGCACGTCGCGCGAGCGACAGCGCGAAGTGAAGATTCCGGCGACCCTTGCGCTTGGACGGAGCGGAGCGAGTAGGACCGACATCGAGCGCGGCGTCGACGACGGCGCCCGCGACGCGTTCTACTTCTTCCGTCCAGTCAGCGACCTCCGTACGTCGAGCACGATGCGGAAGCGCGGCTGGAACTCGATCCTGAAGATCCAGATGCGAATGCTGGCGCGCATGAGGCGGCTCCGATCTTACTCGCCTATGGTTCCTCGGTGCACCGAGGATCGTCGTGGTGCGCACGGCGCAGCGTTTCCCTTGCCGGACTTGTCTACTCGGCCTCAGTGAACGGACCCGTATCGACGTTGGATGGATTGCTTGGTGAGTCTGCTGGCGCGTCGCCACCAGACCGTGCGGTTCGATCACCGCGTCGTGCTTTCTGGAGGCTCACCGTGACGTTCGGCTGGTCTCCAATGGTGATCGAAACAGTCTTGTAGCCCTTCTTCCGTATGCTGAGCGTTCGTTGCGCTCCTTGCATCACCTGGATGGTTAGAGGGGTCTTCCCAAGCTTCGTGCGACCCTCGTAGACCAACGCGGCCTGCGGGGACGAATCGACCACAACGTCCGCAGGGGCTGACGCCGGCTCGGCGGGCGCAGGTTTCTCCACCGGAGCCGCATCGGGGATGGCCGGTGACACCACGCTCGGCGCAACAGCTCGGCTTCCTCCGGTAGGTTGCAAACCCGCGATCAACCCTGCCGCGAAGGCCGCGCCGGCTGTCAGGCCAGCAACGATGCGCAGCGCCGGGGGCACGCTGCGCTCTGCGAAGCGACGGAACGACACCGCGTCATAGTGCGCGTACTCGCGGAGCGCCCGTTCTCGCTTCCAGATCGTCCCGAACGCTGCCTTGCGTGTCTCTTGGGCGCGAGCATCGATCTCGGTGATCTGCTTGCGCGTCGCGACTCCCACGCGCGTCAGCTCGGAGGCTACGCGCGCGCGCTCGGCGCCATGGTGTTCCTGTATCACGTGCTCTTCACGATGCAGCTTCTCACGTGCTGCCACCTCCTCGGAAGCTAGCGCCTGCTGCAGGCGCGCAACTTCTCCCTGCACTGCGGCGACCTCCTTCGCGTTCTGGTCGTCCAACAGAGCGAGCGTTGTCTCGAGGTCGCTCTGCTGCTTTGCGTACTTGGACCGTATCACGCGAATGTGGTGCGTCGGCAGCACCGTCGGTGCGGTAGCCCGCGCCCGCGCATCAACCGCTGAGCGCCAGGAGAGCAGCGCGGCGGACTTCTTGTCGCCGATACCCTCCACCTTGTAGTAGAGGATTCGATCCGCGTCGGCGGCTGAGTAGATTCCAGCCGCCTTGAGGCGCTCCTTGAGTCCCTCCTTGATGCCGGGAATGTCCGCGTGGTCAATAGATGCCGCACTAAGTGCCGACGCGACATGGTGCTTCTGCGCCGCGCTCAACACTGCTGCCATCTCGGACGACTCCTTCAGTGCAAGATCTGCCAGATCTCGCTTCACGCGCGACAGGTTGGCGCCGGTGGTGGATTGGATCTGTTGAAGGCCTACGAGTTGGCTCTTCGATATCTTCTCCCGCGCGATTCGAATCCTCTCCATCTCACGTCTGCACGCGGCGCGGGGAGGCTCCAATTCTGCCGCGACCCGCGCATCGACCTGCCGCATCGCCTTATGCAGATCGCTCTCCACTTTGCCACCTGCCACCTCTGCGAGGCGCTGCTCCTGTAGGAACTCGCGCAGCTTCGCCTCGACGGAGTCGAACTCCGCCTGGACTTCAGCCAGTTCCTGCGCCTTGCGCTTCCGCGCTGCGCGAACCCCCTCTGAGCCGAAGCGCACGAGCCAGAGCGCAACGTTCCCAACCATCAGACTCGGCACGATAGCGAGGAGAGACATAGGCGAGCCGCGCGCGACAGCGAGGGCGACGAGTGCGGTCAACATGACTGTCGCGATCGCGACCAGCCGCTCCAGTGTCGGCGGGCGAACGAATGCCAATGCTTCGGCTGGTGTGTGAAGCGCGTGATCGAGAACCCACAGGCCACCAGCGTCGCCAACCTCCAACTCGTTGGAGGGCTGGCCTACGGCAGGGGGGACTGCGCCAGGCGAGTCGCTGGGTCGATGTTCGGAAACCCAGCTAGGAAGCGCTTGCCCGACGGGGACACTGCGTGTTGGTGCGGTCGGAAGGAACTGCCCGTCAAGCGACGGAACCTGTTGCGGCGGGAGATACAGCAGCGTCCGGAAGAGCGACGCCAGGGAGCGCACACGCTGTTCACGCGACGCCAGTAGGGCTGCCAAGAGCTGCGAACGATCAGGGTTGGCGAAGTCGGTTTTGCGAAACAGGATGCACTCGTCGCCGCCCCTGTGGTTCCTCCACAGCGTCGGTTCGTAGGCGACGGCGAGAAGCGACACAAACACAACCCACGCCGAGAAGTTGTCTAGACCGGGTCCGAACTCACTCTCGCGGTGCGGGTGTTGGTAGTTCTCGTGCCCGCGTTCATGGCTCCTTCGTCCGGCCAGCGTAGGAACATACATGCCGTCGTAGTCGATGAGCCGAAGTTCTCCGCCGACGACGAGGACGTTCCCGTGCTGGAGATCTCCGTGGCAAATGTTCGCGGCCTGAAGCGCGCGAAGCATCTCGAGCCATCTGCTTGCAAGTCCGAAGAGTGCGGCCTGGTTTCCGAGGTTCCTTTCGATGTTGCGGCTCAGTGACTCCCCGTCGATCCATTCCATCTTCAGAATCGGAAAAACTTCGTTGCGGACCCGGATCCCCTTCGGAAGGAACGTGAAGCCCACTGAATACGGTAGGCGTGCGCTTGCAAGGTGGGTGCTGATTGCCGTGTACCGTTCCTGAAGATCCGGCTGAAGGGCGCGCGTAAAACACTTCACCGCCCAGGACCGAGATGCGCAGTTCATCCGGAAGGCCACGGCGAAGTTGCCAGAGCGTGCCTTGGGGAACGGCAGCGCCGCGCTCTGGACCTCTGGGCGTCCGTTCTGCAACTCGACGTCCAGAAACGACACGCGCGGATTCTGAAGCGCTTCCTGGTAGTCGACGTCCGTCGGAAGGGCCATCGGCAGCCTAGTGCACGTCGATCCGCACGAGGGTGCAGTCGTCGTTCTTGAGCGCGCTCTCGGCACGCAGTCTGGCCACCAGCGCTGGGAAGATCTCACCGTCGGCGGTGTGGAGATCCTTCAGGATGGACCACGGCGTCCGACCATCCTCCTCGTCGGAAATGAACCAGCAGGCCAACGCATCGGTCATCAGATAGAACGTGTCTTCCGGCTGAACGTCGCCCTCGGTCAGCCGAACGTGGTCCCCGATGCTCACGTTGCGACCAGGCCGACTTGCGATCAGAAACGGACTGGCCGTGAAGTGCGACGACTCGGAAATTGGGAACCTAGCGACGACAAGCTCGTTGCGCCGTACCTGGACGAGGCAGGAGTCGCCGACGGCAACGGCACGCCAGCCTTCGCGCCCGTCTTCCGTCGCCTGAAACGCGACCCCAAGCAGAGAAGAGAACGCTCCCATCGTTGCCTTCTCCGCGGCGTACCAAGGGAGTGCGCGTTGGTCGACCTCCGACGCCCAAAGATCTTGGATCTCGGGAAGCAGGCTCTCCAGGTCGTCGACGCTCCGGTCTACCTCGACGAACTTTCGCGTTAGAAGCTGTGCCCAACGGCCCGAGAATGAGCTGTCAGTCGCGCCATCCGCGATCGCCGCTCGAAATCCGTGCAGTGGCGCAGGCGCCTCTGACGTCGTGCTCGCGGCGTCCTCGTACTCTTCTTCGCTGCAGCCTGCCTTCTGGATCCAGAAGGTCTCGGCGAGGATCTCCACGTCGCGGTCCTCAGCGGAGATTGCTGGGGCGTGTGCCGATGTTAAGGAACTTGATGACGGAGACCATGTTCGCGTTGAAGACGAACCCTCTCGTACCATCGGTGGTCGGGATCCCGTCCTGCAGAGCCGCCGCACGCATCGCCGGTGTCAGCGAGCTCGACATCTCGAAGAGGAGCTTTGCGTAGGCGTCGGGGAGGCCCGCGTCTGAATCGGGGAACTCAATCGGCGCAGCGGAACTGGACGACACATGCGCATTGAGGAGCAGCACTTCGCCGTCGGTGGTTCGTAACTCACGAAGGCTGCGAGCAGCGTTGGTCGGATCGCCGTCCGTAGACTCGCCGTCGGTGATGTTGATGACGATCGGTGGGTAACAGCTTGGGTATTGCCGCACCCAGTTGGCGAGGATGTCCTTCGCGCGAGTGAAGACCTGCGTCATCGGTGTCCCCCCGTTGGCCACCGGTTCAAACCAAATCGGGAAACGAATCTGCTCCTTGATGATTCCGCCAGCGCCGTCTTCTCGTTCGCGCGTTCGTTCGTCAAGCCGCGCCGGCGAGTTGCCAACGTCGCTGATCGGCACAAGGTCACGACCAGCCAAGGCACCGCCGAACGCCGGCCCGACCTGGGCCCCGTAACCGATCACCCCCACGTGAAAGTAGTCGCGAATTCCTTCTTCCTTGGCGCACCGGAGCACGATCGTCTGAAGCAGCTTGTTCGTCGCGTCAGCGACACCTTCCGCCTTCCGCTTCCCAGCCCCTGCGCTTGCTCCGACTGGGTCGCCCATCGACCCCGACTGGTCGATCAGGAACAGGAAGCAGGTTGGGTTCGTGCGGCTGATCTCAGCTTCGTATGCCATTCGTCCCTCGTCCGAGAGTGATTGTCCGTGGAGGAACGGGATCAAGCGTAGTAGCCTGTCCCGCGCAGCCTTTCGGTAGCATTCCCCCCCCCTGGGGAGTTTACGCGAAATGCTCCGCAAGCAGAATCATCCCTCCCGGGTGGATGGCCCGGGAGTGGCGCGGTGCTGGTCACCCGAACGACGCGAAGCCGCTCGTTGACAATGCCCGCAACATGCGACGAACCCGCGCCGCAGTCGCGGGGAAAGTTACTGTCTCCTCAGTCGGGACGTTTGAGAGCGCGACCTCTAGCGTGGCGTACGCTTCGTCAGCGACGTCCAGATCATCGTCGGGCCGGACACACCATCGAAGGAGCGTAAGCAGAGGGCGTTCGAGCTTGCTGCGGCTCCCGTGGAACTTTGGGAGGACCTTCATCAGCACCGCGTGGTCGAAGGCGTCGTCGAGGCCCTCGGGGAAAAGCTTGTTCCTGCTCGCGTGTACGAGGAACAGGACGATCTCGTCGAAGACGCGGTAGCCGAAGTGCATCTCGAACGGCTGGAGGGCTTCGGTCAGAGACTGGAGGCGCTCTCGAACCTGCGGCGTGTCTTCCAACAAGTCTTCGGCTCCAGCGCGGTCGAGACGCGGGTAAGAGCCTCCAACCGAGAAGGCCTGGGCGACCTCCCGACGCTCGCTGGCGGAGAGCGCAGCGGCCGTGTCGCCGTAAACGAGTTCGAAGTCAACGTCGTTCAGCTCGATGGTGAACGCGCGGTCGAGGACCTTCGGGCTGAAGGCATGCGTGGTTTCGTCGGAGTTGACCGTGCCGACGACGAAGAAGTTCGGAGGGATATGGAGCCGCTTTCGAGGTGCGTCGGTGGCGGCGAAGCCGTCGGGGTAGGCGAGCTCCACGGCCTCGACGGTGAGACCGTCTGCGCCGCGGCCAGACTCGAGCACGCTGAGCAGGTCGGCGAAGTAGTACTCGACGCGTGCGAGGTTCATCTCGTCCAGGATCACGAAGTAGGGCCGGCGATCCTTGCGCTCCCACGCCTCCAGCGCTTCCTCCAGGAACTCGACGAAGCGGCGCGACTCGTACTTCTCCGTCACCGGGTTGTAGAAGCCGAGTAGCTCGGTTCGGTCACGCCAATCGGCGCCCACGGAGAGGAACAGTCGGTGGGCACCAGCGTGCGCAGGTGTCTCGCCGGCGGTGTCGACGAGAATCCGGAAGCCTGTGAGCTGTGCGTTTCCGTCGGTGATGGGTTCCAGGAAGAAGCTCTCGATGTCCGGCAGCTCGTTCCTCGCCCAGTCGCGCGCCTTGCCACGAAGGGGCAGCTCCAGGTAGTCGGTCGCCGAGTACTTGCGGTGAGAGAATCGAACCGTTTCCTTGCCGCCGGGGAAGTGCAGCTCGATGTCGACTGCCTCGCCGGCGTCGGGAATCGCGACCAACTCGGCGATCCGCTTGGGCACGATCAAGTGGCCGTGCTTCATCATGTAGGGCATCGCGCGGATGCGGATGCGGTTGGCGTCTTGTGCTTGCCCGGATGGCTTTGCGTGTCCCAGCGCGTCGATGAAATGCTGCGCGAGCTTGCTCTTGCCCGTGCCGCTTATGCCCGTCAGGAGCACGAAGCCCTTGACCTGGAGGCCGGTGAAGAAGCACGCGATCTGGTCGTCCGTGAACGCCAAGTTCGCGCTCGCGTAGGAGCGCCTGAGTAGCTCTCCGAGTTGCGAGGACGCCGCGGGCGGAGGCTGAACGACGACGTCGACGCCCGTTTGCGCGGCGAGGTAGCCCAGCACGCCAGGTGAGTGCGCGTTCCTGTAGGGGCACTTGCCCCACGACGCGGCTCCATCGATCGCCGCAAGAGCAGCGGCGCGAAGGTTCGGCCATAGCTCCGCGACGAGGGCCGCGGGAACGCGTGCGGTCTGATAGCTCGGGAAGAGGTGGTAGCCGTCGACTTCGCGGTGAATGTTGGCCGCGTCGAGCGCAGCCTTCTGATGCTCATCGACGCGCGCGGGGTCGAGCGACAGCTTGATTCCTCCATGGTTGATGTCGAAGACGCGCAGGTTGCCTGCGTTGAGGCGAACGCGGTTTCGCTTGAGCGTGATCGACCAACGTTCCGTGCCGAGCTTCTCAGCGTGCTTGACGACCTCGGCGAAGACCGCGAGCACGGACGCGCGATCTGCGGTCGAGGGAATGAACTTCTCGACGACGGCGGCGGCGCTGGCCGGCGATGCTCGGTCAAGCTTCATCGTGAGGCTCCGGTCGAAGTGGGAGAGCGCCGATGCCGCGCCAGCCCTCCAAGAGTTGAGAGAGGTCAGCGGTCGCATCGCCTGAGTCCGCGCAGTACCAACGAGTCTCCGTGCCAGGGTAGAGGACCGTGGCGCTTGCCACTCCCAGCGCGTCCCGATACGCGTGCATCTTGTCCAGGTCGTCGCGCTTCGGATCAGCGGACCAATCGTTCTTCTCGTTCGGAAGCTCGGCCCGGAACTTCGCATCGAAGACGGCGGTTGGCGTGTCCTCGATCATCCACAGGAGGTCCGGGCGAAATGGAAGGCTGTATCCAGGCCGCGTGACGTTGTAGAGCAGCGCGCGACCTCCGGGATACTCGGCTCGGGCCTTCCAGGCCAACGGGCCCGCATCGAGGGAAAGCACGAAGCGCGGCTCTTCCTGCAACACCTTGCCGATGCGGGCGGCGAGATCAAAGAAGCACCACTGCTCGTACAGGAGGTCGACATCCCGGACCTCGATGGCGTTCTCAACCTGGGTCAAGAGCGGCGATGCGGCGCGATTCAAGTGCGACCAGCACGTGAACAGTTGCCGGTAACCCTCTCGCCGCGTCAGTACGCGCGACTGCGTGGGCATGACGCTCTGGGTGCCCACCTCGAGAAACACTGGATGCGCCTCGAAGCGTCGCGCCGCGTGTTGCATCTCGATCAGGGCGGCGGATCGATGCTGGGGCACCTTTGGCCACCAGGCGCATTGCCTGATTCGGTCGATCAGATCCGAGAGCTGCGCGAGGAGGGCGAGGACGAACCGGTTCTCTGGGTTGTCAGCTGTCTCCCAGCCCTGATCCGAGTCTACGTGCGTCGGGAGAAAGCCTCCCATCGCGACCCCGGCGGGAATGTGCTCGGCGCGGTCCCATCCTCGTCGCCCTTTGACAAGTGCGTCGACGAGGCCTCGTCCTCCGCTTGAGATGGTGGCGAGGCGGCGGACGTCCCGACGCTCGACAAGGGAGAGATGCGGTCGTTCAACGACCACGCCGAGCGCTTCGAGAAACGACGCGCGCATGTTCAGCAGGAAGTGCATCACGAGGAGCAATCCCCGTTGGCCCACCGGGCCGGCGACACTCATCGCTGTCATCCCCGAGAAGTCGAATACCTTCTCCGCGCCGTGTTGGTGAAGGTCGCGGACCAACGCGTGCGCAAACGCTCGGTACTCGTTGTGGCCGCCGAGCTTGGCTGAGATGACCTCGACGCGTCGGGCCGGGCCGAGGAGGGCGCCGAGTCGAAGCGGCTGCAGCACGGCGAAGCCGACGCGATTCTCGAAGCGCAGTAGGAACCGAGAGGGAACGATCGGCGGTATCTCCTGTGTCCCCACGCGCAGGGAATCGGCGCCCTCTGCCGTGACGATGTACTCGCGCCACTCCCAGAGCACGTTCTCGTGCAGAGGTTCGGTGCGGCCTCGTTCGCATATCGTGGGCGGCGGCATTGTCAGCGGGTGCGACTCGCGAGCTGAAGGGCGAGCACATCATGTGGCGAAGATCAGAGCATCGCGCGCATCGAGGAGGTTGACGCCATTGGCAGCTGCGCTGCTCACGCTCCGATGACGTGCACCAGCTCGGCGATGACGCGGACGTCAGCGCCGTCCCTCGGATCGAGGACCAGTGGTGAGAACTCCGGGTTGACGGGGAGGAGCACGATATGTCGGTCGCCCTTCGCGTTCCTCGCCTCTTTGTAGCGCTTCACCGTGTACTGCCCACCCGTTTCGGGGTCCGGGTCGCCGGAGTAACGAACCAGCACGGCGCGCTCGGGCGACGAGGGCAGCGGGACGATGCGGAACAGGCAGTACGCGCCGTCGGGGATGACCGGCTCCATCGAGCGGCCCTTCACGTGCGCGACGAACATTCCCTTGGCGAACGTGGGCGCGCCGTCCCAGGTGACCCACTCGGCGTGGGGGCTGTCAGGCTCGGGTACAGAGTCTTGGACCTCCGACCACGCGCCCGCCGCGGCCTCGAGCGGCATTAGCGGGACGCTCGTCCGATAGCGCTCTGCGGGCTCGGGCGTGACCTTGCGGAAGGGCAGCACCACGCCGGCCTTCGGCGCGGGCGCGTCGTCGAGGATGTCGAGCGCGGGCAGCGCGCGCACGATCTTCATGGTCTCGAGGCTCACCGTGATCACGCGTAGGAGGAGCGAGAGCGGATAGCGCGCGTTACGCTCGGTCTCGATCGCCCACGCGTTGGCGTCCTTGACGATCCCGCTCGCCTTGTCGGTCGTGACCGCCTGCCGCTCCATGACCCACTCGATCGCCGGCTTGCCGTTGACCACGTAGTCATATGCCTCGAGCGGGATATCGCGAACGGTGATGAGGTCGTTGTAATGGATGACTGTCTTGTCCTTACCCTTGCCGAACTTCATGTTCTCGACGCGCAACTGCGAACCGCGCGGCTGCGCCGGCCCCTCGAGGGTCGTCTTGTATTCGGCGACGGCGTCGTACCCGACGTGGAGGTCGCCGAGCTGTTTGCCCGCACGGCTGAACGCCCAGAAGTCCTTGGCAGTCTTCACGCGCGGCATGCGCGGCAGCTCCTTGCCGAGGTTGTCCGCGTACCGCTCGCGATAATCCTGCGAGTGCAGGATTCCGTAGACGTAATAGAACACGTCCTCTTTCGTGATCTTCTCGCGGGGGTACGCGTCGCGGAAGTACTGTAGCCCGGCGTCGGTAATTCCGTCGCGGCGGATGGGACCCGCGGACTTCTTCTTTGCCTTCGCAAACAACTCGCCGTCGTCATCCCCGTCATCGCTGTCATAGACGCACAGTGGGAAGAACTGCGATCCGACCATATCGGCCGCGTGCAGACTCGGAACGACATCGGCCATGAGCACCGAGAATCCCGAACGCGACTCGCTCGCCGAGACGCCAATGACGCGGTTCTGTTCGGTTCCAACCGGAAAAAGCCTAGGCATCTGATACCGGTTCTCATTGAAGAACCCGTCGTAATAGAGCCAGGTCTTGTCGAAGGGCCGATACAGTGCGACGACTGCCCTCGAAGGAGCGAAGGTCCCGTGCTGTCGCTTCTCCAGTCTCCCGCGAAGAACCCAGGACCACCCGATTTTGGTTCCGTCGTTAACATCGCCCTTGAGTTTTCCGTCGACTGCAGCGTTGTAGTTTCCGATCATCCGGCTCATGTGCTCAGTGAGCGAATCACGCGATGGGTTGTACGCCCACGCATCTCGATTCGTCTTAACACCGTTCGAGTAGCCCGAGAACAGGGTGAGCCCGCCCGACTTCTTGTCTCCAAGAGCAATATACCGGTCGAATCCCGCATCGCGTTGCCTAAGCCAATCCCCATGCTCATCCGGTTGGATCCTAGTCCATCCATTCGCTTCGGCGACGCCTGCAGCGCTGCCGTAAGCTGCCACAGCCTCCAGCTTCTGCTCCTGCGAGAGATAGTCGCCCACGTCACGGTAGAAGATTCGACCCCGCTCCGATGCTTTGGCGTTCTTGACCAGCAATGAGATGGCGACCGGCGCTCTGCTTCCGACACCGAAAACGTTCCCTGCCTCCTTACGGCGGCGCTCGCCCGACGTCCGGGCGTTACCGCGCATATGAAACAGGTATAGGTCGCTAAATTCGTCAGCGAGGCACTGGCGCAGTCCGTCTGCGGCCTTCCCGTCGATAAATCCTGCATTCGTCACAAAACCGATCACCCCGCTCCCCCCCACCCGGTCGCTCGCCCAACGGATCGCTCGAACGTAACTGTCGTACAGGCTTCTCGGGTTCCCCGTCGAACGTGCCACGTACGTTTCCTTGAGACGCTCATCGAGGCGCGGGTAACTGATATTCGCGGCGTCGTCGTTGTCGTCCTTCTGCCCGACGGAATAGGGCGGGTTCCCTACAATCACTCGGATATCGAGCTTCTTCTGTCGCTTGCGCCGCGCGCTGTTGTCGACGAGGACTTGCTGAATCAGGTCGTCCTTTTCGTAGAGCTGGAAGGTATCGGTGAGGCAGATACCCTCGAACGGGCGATACTCGCCACCCATGAGGCCGTGGTATGCGGCCTCGATATTGATCGCGGCGATGTAGTAGGCGAGCAGCACGATCTCGTTGGCGTGGATCTCCTTGGCGTACTTGCGCGGTAGGTCCTCCCGCGCGATGAGGCCGCTCTGCAATAGGCGTGTTATGAACGTGCCCGTGCCGGTGAACGGGTCGAGGATGTGAACGTTCTCGCTGCCGAGGTGTTGGCCGAACTCGGAGCGCAAGAGTTCGTCGACACTCTTCAAGATGAAGTCGACGATCTCTACCGGCGTATAGACGATGCCGAGCCGTTCCGACATCTTCGGAAACGCGCCTTTGAAGAACTTCTCGTAAAGTTCGACGACGATCTTCTGCTTGCCCTCGGCGCTCTCGATGCCCTCGGCGCGCAGCTTCACCGACTCGTAGAAGGCCTGCAGCGTGTCGCTCTCTTTGTCGAGCCGGTGCGCCTCGAGCAGCTCGAGCACGCTCTGCATCGCCTTGGACATCGAGTTCTCGGTGGCGAAGTTGTGGCCGGAGAAGAGCGCATCGAACACCGGCTTGGTGACCAGGTGCTGCGCCAGCATCTCGATGACCTCGTCCTCGCTGATGCTGTCGTTGAGGTCGTCGCGCAGCTCCTTGACGAAGCGCGCGAAGACCTCGCGCTCGCGGGTGTTCTTCTTATTCTCGAGGATGTCGGTGATGCGCCCGATGTGCGTGGTCGCGATCTTGGCGATGTCCTTCGCCCAGTCCTCCCAGTGGCGGCGGTTGCCGACCTTCTGAACGAGCTTGGCGTAGATGGCCTTCTCGATCTCGCCGATCTCGAACTGCAGCGTCTGCTGCTCCATCACGGGCGCGGCGGCAGCGGCGGTACCGAGGGCCTGGCCGCCCTTGGCGGCTCGGCGCGCGGCCTTCTTCTTGGCCGCCTCGCCGGTCGCGTGCGGGCCCTTTCTGACCACCTTGTCGGTGACCGCGACGACCTCCATCTTGTTCGGGTCCTTCCCGATAAGGTCGAGCTTGTTGATCATCGCGTCGAAGCGATCGTCGTGCGAGCGCAGCGCTTGCAGCACCTGCCAAACGACTCGATACGTCTCGTTGTCGTTCAGCGCGACGTGCGGCTCGACGCCGTATGGGATGACGACCGGCAGCACGATATAGCCGCGCTTCTTCCCCGGCGCGTTGCGCATGACGCGGCCGACCGACTGCACGACGTCGATCTGGGAGTTCCGCGGGGTCAGGAATAAGACGGCGTCGAGGGCCGGCACGTCCACGCCCTCGGAGAGGCAGCGCACGTTGCTCAGGATGCGGCAGGTGTTCTCGGGCGACTCGGCCTTGAGCCAGGAGATCCGTGCCTCCTTCTGCGAGGCGTTCATCCCACCGTCGATGTGCGAGGCCTCGCAGCGCAGCGGCGCGACGCCATCCGCCGCTGGCTCGCTCTCGTGATACGCCTCGACCACGGCGGTGAACATCTCCGCGATCTGCTTCGAGGCGACCTTGTGGACCTTCACGCCTTTCGGTCGCTCGATGACCTGACAGAAGGCGACGGCGCGCTTCATCGGCGCCGCGTCGTCGGTCAGTTCCTCGGCGAGCCCATGTTTTGCGAGCGCCTTCCAGCAGCCGATGATCTTCGCGGCATCGTCGACGCGGAGCTGGTTGTTGTCGTCCTTGAGCAGATCCTGGATGCGCGCGCTGACGTGCGCCTCCTCGACCGCGAGCACGACGACCTTGTAGTCGACGAGGAGTCCGCGCTTGACCGCCTCCGAGAAGGTCAGCGTGTGGAGATAAGGCCCGTAGCGCTCCTCGTCGTCCATCGAGGAGAGCTCCACGTTGTCGCGCTCCGCCGTCGCCTTCGCGACCTCGCCAAAGATCTTCGGCGTGGCGGTCATGTAGAGGCGTCGCTTGCCGCGGATGTAGTCCGCGTCGTGGATTTTGGTAAAGTGGCTCTCGTCCTCGTTTTCGAACTTGGCGCCGGTGGTTCGGTGTGCCTCGTCGCAAACGATGAGGTCGAACGCGGGCAGGTCGTGCTTTTTCTGCGCCTCGTGGACCACCTCGATCGAGTGATAGGTGGCGAACACCACGGTCATATGCGCGGCGTCGTGCAGCTTCTTCATCTCCGTCGCGAGGCGGCGCGCGTCGGTCGTTGCGGGATATTGCAGCTCGTGCACTAGCGTCTGCACGACGTCGCTGTCCTTGGTGCGGCGATTGCCTACGTCGCTGTCGGAGCAGACGGCGAAGCTCTGGAGGCGGAACTTGCTCTCGTGAGTCCACTCGCTCAGCGACTGCGAGAGGAGCGCGAGGCTTGGCACAAGGAACAGGACACGCTTGCCAGAGCCGGCCTGCTCCTCGGCGACCTTCAGGCTCGTGAATGTCTTGCCGGTGCCGCACGCCATGAGGAGCTTGCCGCGGTCATGCTTCTGAAATCCGTCGAGCACCTTCCTCACCGCGTCTTGCTGATGCGGGCGGAGCTCCTTCTTCTTCTTGAAGACGGCGGCCTTCTTGGGCGCAAATTGTGCCCAATCGATCACGCTGTTCTCGAGGGTCGCGAGATCGATCTTGGTGACCGGCGTGTGCTGTCCGATGAGCGCCGCCTCGGCCGGGCTGCTCCACAAGTCGGTCGTGGCGATGATGATGCGATGGGTGAATGGCTTCTTCCCGGAGGCGGTGAAGAAACTGTCGATGTCCGCCTTCTCGACGCGATGACCCGCTGCGAAGAGCTTGCACTGGATCGCGTGCATCTCGCCGGTGCGCGTCTCCGCGACCAGATCGATTCCGGTGTCGAGCTTGCTCAGGCCTTGCTGCTCGGCCCACTCGGCGTAAGTCAGGACTGATTTGTAGCGCTCGCGATAGAAGGGCTCGTTCTTCAGGAAGTGAATCGTCAGCTCTTCGAAGTACGTCCCCTTCTCGCGCTCCGATTGCGCCGCGGCGCGGTACAGGTCGAGTAGGGCTCCAAGGGCGCTCATTTGACTTTGGCTCCTTCGCTGCACATCCGCATGTAGTCGCACGACGCGCATTTCTTCGGCGCCGGGGTCTTGGCCATCACGCCCGTTCGCAGCGCATCGGCCGCGGCGAGCACATTGTCTTTCACGCCTTGCATCAAATCATCGTCGACCGAGCGCGGCTTGCGCTCTCGTTTGTCGAGGTTGTAAATCTCGACGAGGTCGGCGCGTCGCCCGGTTAGCTCCTCGTACCCGAGCGCGTAGATGTGTAGTTGTGTCTCGGTGACGTCCTCGGCCTGAGCGCGCTCCGTGGACTTGAGGTCGACAATGGTGGTCTCGCCGGTGTCGACGCGCCGGACTAGGTCGATCCGGCCGATCACCGAAACGCCGGCGCCGAGGCTGATCTCGATCGCCTTCTCCGAGAACTCGATCTTGTCGAAGAGCGCCTGGTTGTCCTTGATGTACGCGGCGATCGACTTCTTGGCTGCGCCCTCGAGCTTCTCGCGCAGGGCGGGGTAAGCGTACGGCACGTGCAGATGTGTCTCGACGAGACGCGCCACGTCCTTGACGTCGATGGCTTCCTTGCGAATAGCGCGTGCGTGCACTTCGGCCAGGGCGTCATGGAGCGACTTCCCGTAGCCGAGCGCCTCGTGGATCGGCGCGTTGAAGCCGTACAGCACGCGCAGCTTGAATTGATAGGGGCACTCGAAGAAGTACTTGATGTCGGAGAACGAGAAGACGACGTTGGCGACGCTGGACTTCGCCTGAGAAGGGAGGCGCTTTCGCTTAGCGTAGTCTGGCGCTTTGCCGCGCTTGACCCACGTCGAGACGAGGACGTCTTCCCAGAACTCGGAGGCCCTTTGCGCCCGCTTGTTCCCCGGAATGGGCGCCCACGTCAGGTGCAAGAACTTCTGGCTGCGGGTCATCGCAACGTAGAAGAGACGGCGCTCGTCCTCCACGCTGCCTTCGTATCGCGCTTGGTCCGCGATCCCGTCGCGCGGCAGGAGATGCCACACGGAGCGCCCGCCGAGCTTGCTCGCTGGAAAGGAGTTCTTGAGCAGCGCCGGCACGAAGACGGCCGGCCACTGCATGCCCTTCGCTTGGTGGATCGTCATGACCCGGACGGCGTCAGGGTTAGCGTAGGCGTTGTCCTGCCAGCCCTCCGGGTACGCGTCCTCGGCGGTGTGTTCGAGGAATCCTTCGAATGCTTTGTACTTCTGGATCGGGTCCGATTTGTAGTGAATCTCCTCGAAGTCCGAGATGAGTTGGCTGAACTTGCCGAGGTTGTAGAGGACGACTTCACCGCGGCCGTTCGGCACCAGCTCCTCGCGGACGCCCGCCTCCTCGATGAAGATGAGGAATTGTCGCTGCAGGGAGTAGACGTTCCAGCGCGACTCGTCGCCGGACTGCAGACCCTTCTTCGCGAGCGAGGCGCTGGCGATCGCGCGCTTGAGCGCGGCGTCGCTGAGTCCGATGTCCGCGTTCGACCACGCGTGCTTGAGCGCCTGCTCGGTCACACCTTGGCGGTTCGCCAGGAAGTAGAAGAGCTGGCGCGCTGCCTCGGCCTCGGCGGTGGCGAACAAGTTGTTCATCCCAGCGACGACGAAGGGGACGTTCGCGGCCGCGAGCGCCGCGGTCACCGGCGCGAAGTCCTTCTTGCGCCGCAGCAGGACCGCCATGTCGGACCAGGAGAGCCCGCGTTCGGTCGCGCCTTCCTGGATGGCGATGCCACGCAGACTCTGCATCGTCGCGACGATGTGCGCGGCCTCTTCGTCTTGGTCCTGAAAGGTGAGCGCGACGATGTCGCCGGGTTCGTAGGCTTGCGCGTCCGTCGCGACCATTTCCTTCGCCAAGCGCTCGCCATTTCGTGCGATGAAGTTGCGCGCCGTGACGACGACGCCCTCACTTGAGCGAAAGTTCTCTTGCAGGCGCACCGGCGTGACGTTGGGGTAGCGCTTGGCGAAGTCGATGATGTTGCGAACGGCGCTGCCGCGCCATTGATAGATGGTCTGGTCGTCGTCTCCGACGACGCAGATGCTGGCACCGAGGTCGTGCAACGTCCGGACGATCGCTTCCTGGACCGGGTTGACGTCCTGGTATTCGTCGACGATGACGTGCTTCAATCGTCCCGCGAGGCGTGCGCGCAACCCGTGGTCCGTGCGTAAGACCCGGACTGCCTCCGCCATGATCGCGGTGTAGTCGAAGTACGAGTGGGTCGTGAGCAGGTTCTGGTACTTCTCGAGGCCCGCCACGACCGAATTGCCGCGCAGCTTCGCGGGGATCAGATCCGCCTCGCGCAGGATCCCCATCGCGGCGACGTAGTGCTTGGTGTCGGTGTAGCGTTTGAGCTGGGGGCCTTCGAGGCAGGTGCTCTCGGTCAGTCCGCTCTTCTTGCTGTTTCGGTCAATGAAGATTCCCTGCTGGACTTCATTGAGCACTTCGTACTTCGAGTACTCAGGCACCTCCGCCTTGAGTAGATCCAGGCAAAACGCGTGAATCGTGCCGATGTAGAGTTCGGCCATTCCTCGAATCTCGCCGATGTCCTCTTTGCATCGGGCCAGGATGCGGTCGTTCAGCTCCCCGGCGGCCTTTTCGGTGAACGTGAACGCGACGATGTTCGCCGGCAGACAGCCTCCTCCGCCTGGCGCAGGCTTGAGCAGGTTGGCGACTCGTCGCGCCACTACTTCGGTTTTCCCCGAGCCCGCGCAGGCAATCAGCTGCAGATTCCCCTCGGTGTGATTGATCGCTTCTTGTTGCGACTTGGTGAACTTCATGTCGCACTGTCCGACGGCGACCAGCATTGCCATTCGCATTCCGCGGGCGCCGGTCGGAGCCGGGCGCACGTTTCATGCGGGCCCTTCTCCACTGTGGCTAGGTGGCACCACGGTCGATGGACATGAACCGAGAGCCGGTCCGAATGCGCGATCATCTGCAGCCCCCTGAACAAGAATTCTTGAGTCTCCTCGTCGCGACGCATGCGGCGTGTGAGTACGGCTGCGTGCCCCTTCCCCCAACGATGAGCTGATAGAGCACCGCGCGATGGTCGCTGCGGATCTCGAGGGCGGCGAAGCTGCCAGCCTTCCGCAGGCCGTGGAAGAGCTCGGCCACCTCGCGCGGCAGCATGCCGGGCGTCCCGCAGTCGCCCGAGGAGGTCGACCTTCTCGTACAGCCCCGCGTTGGCCGCGGGGCGCTGGGCACGCACCTCCCCGAACTGCCGCAGCTTGAGCAAGCGGGTGGCAGAGTCGTTGACGAAGTACCTCTCCGCGAGCGCGGCGAGGTGGTCCAGCAGCGCGTCGTGCGCGGCCAGGAACGCGAAGTTCGTCGAAATGCGTGCGGTGCCCAACGTGGTTCCCCTAGACCCCGGAGGTCCATCCTACAGCGCTACGATCCTCGGTCCAACCGGGGACTGGGCCGCGGCTGGTCCATGGGTCAAATCGCCGGTGCGGGATGAAGACGGCCGTCAGAGGTTGACGGCGGCGAGGTCGACCGCGCGCTGCAGCTGCGCGATGAGGATCGAACGGTGGCACGACCTCGGGTCGTGCTCCACGCACAGCAGCGCCGTACGGGCACGGTCGGCTGCAGCAAGCACCAGCTCCAGAACCTCCGGCTGACTCTCCAGGTGCGCCGCGTACGCGGCAAGGCACGCCTTCACTTCGTGCCGCAACGCGCGGTAGGCATTCCCCGCGCCGGGGAGATGGATGCACTCGATGCCCTCGTGTGCAAGCGCATCCCGAAGCGGCGTCTTGGAGAACCCGCGCCGTCGAGATAACGGCAGTTCGCGCACGTCGATCACGCGGGTGACGCGTTTCGCCCGCAGGTCCGCGACGAGCACCGCGACCGTTCGCTGCTCGTAGCCGATCGCGTAGAGGGTCCGCCGCGCGACCACCGTCCACGTGTACCCCCGCGCCGGTCACCCGGTCCAGCCGGGCTGGCGCATCGGGACCTCGCCTCGGGGCCTCACCGCAGGGCATCGAGTTCGGCCTGTGAGGCTCGGGGGTCCGTCAACAAGAGCCGCGCCAACGTCGAGTGTTCCGGGTGTGACCACCCTGCCCATTGTCGGCAAGCGTTCCGCATCCCTGCGGTTGGAGGAGGCATCCGGGCTACGCCACTGGGGAAGGCGGCACACGCCTGAGGAAGTGCCGGCCGGGTGGAAGATGAACGGTGACTCCGGCCGCAAGCAAGCGCTCTGCTTCGTCCGGCTTGAGAGAGGTGAACACGATCAGTTGGTGGGCGAGTCGCTTCTTCGCCGTGACTTCCAGGAACCTCAGGAAGAGATCGCGATGCTTCTCATCTGGGTTCTGTTGCAGCGGCTCATCAAAAACCACGAAACCGGGATGGTGACCGTGCAAGGCAATGGACGTGTCCACCAGTGCAAGCGCGTAGGCCGCTATCAGTCGTGCGTGGTCGCTAGCGGAACCGAGCGAGCGCACGCGCCGGTCACCGAGCACCGGGACGTACTCCTCGTCCAATCGAACGTGTGGGAGATCCTCGGGCGAAACCCCACTGTGGCCAAGCGCGACGAGTTGGGTGCGAAGCGCCGCCTCGAACCGAGTGCGACGTGCTTCAAGATCGCCCGGCTCTGGCTGCACTGAAACAAGATCTTCGGCCTCTTGCAGCCACTTGTCGATCACGCCTTGGAGTTCGTCGATCTCCGCAGCGATCGAAAGATTGCGTTCGAGCTCTCGCTCCAACGCCGCAAGGTCCGTTGCCGTCTTGGCGAGTTGTTCGCGGACCGCGCCTGCAGTCGCGTTTACCGCATCGAGGCCGCGCTCAGCGAGACGCAGACGCTCGTCGATGGAGGCCACCTCGGCGGATAGCCTCGTGACTTGATCGAGGGTATGGCGAACATTTTCGAGAACGAGGGCGCGATCGCGTTTCAGCGCTTCGATATGAGCTTCCACCGTCCCACGGCTTTGGGTTGTCAATCCGAAGGTCGACGGATCGACCGACCGGTGGCAGGTGGGGCATTCCACGACGTCGAGTCTGCCGATCCCTTGCGTCTTGAGCCGGAGAACGTCACTTGCAGCGTGGATGCGGTGTTCGAGACTCTCCGCGAGTTGCTCCTGTTCTAGCCGCTGGGAACGCGCGACGCGAAGCTCTTCCCGGAGCGTGTGTCGTTGGCCTTTGAGTTCGATGACGGCTTGGGAAACGTCGCTGGCTGCCGTGAGGTTCTTTGGGTCGATGCCGTCCTGGGCGAGCTGCTTTCGAAGGACGGTAGCCCTCTCAGAGAGTCTTGCCTGCTCGGTCTTGAGGTCGAAATGGAAGCTCTTGCGAGCGATGTCCTTGAGCTTCGCCTTTCTCCAACGCTTTACGATCTCGGCGAGGTTTCCGTGGGAGGACCATTGAAGCGGCCATCCTGGTTTCTGGAACGCGGCGACTACCTGTTGCTCGATCGCACTCGCGGCTCCCTTCAGGCGAGACTCTTCTGCCGCGGCAGTCTGTATCCGCACTCGGGAGGCCAGTGCTTCGTCTGCGCCCAGCAGGTACTCCACGGAAGCGGCGCCGATGTCCTGAAGTGCGTAGCGATAGACCTGCATCGCCTGAATGGTTGCCCAGCCTTCGCCTTGGTCGATGTAGAAGTGCGGTGCAAGATTCTCCAAATAGATCTCTGCGGGCTCCCCTCGGTTCGTCATGATTGGACTGCGCGGAAGTCCGAACCACTCGAAGACAAATCGCTGAAGGCCTCCGGCTTCGTCCTTCATCGTCCGGTAGCGAGCCTTCAGCCTGCTGACGCGCGACAATCCGGAGCTGGTCTCTTCGGCGACAACCTCACTCGGGTTGCCCACGATATCGCGTTGCAGGCGAAGCCTTTCGTCGCCGCGGGCGAAGGTGACAGCAGCAAACGACGACGTGACTCGGACCCTGCGGGCGTCGTCCAGGTCGATTACGTCTCGAGCTGCGAGCGGAAAGCACGACGGGTCATCATCGCGGAGGCCAAACATCGCCTCCAACCCGAGACACCAGCCGATCGCCGTAACGGCGAGGGACTTGCCGAAGTGGTTATCAGCCGAGACAACGTAGAGGCCGTCCTGAAAGGTCACCGTGCCTTCGAAGGCTCCCTTCGCCGTCTTTCCCGCGACCTCAATTTGAACAATCCTGATCATCCGCCACCCAGCATCGCGCGCGAAACGGGGACACCTTTGAGATCCTCGATCACCGCGCGCTCCGTGATGAACAGACCCGCCTCGACGATCTCCTGGAACACTGTGTCGAGCGTCGCTATCGCTGTGCCCGCTTGAACGTGCTCGCGGTTCTTGGCGAGGGCATGGTTCGCGACTAGTAGATCCACCACCGCGTCATGCGTTTGGTCGCCGACGTAGCCTCGGGGCATTCGCCGCCAGGTCTCAAGATCCGCTTGTCGTCCTCGGGTGGTCGCCCAACGCTTGAGGTGCGGCGCTAGACGAGGGCGCGATGCGACGAACTGCAAGAGCTTCAGCCACGCCCGAAGAATCTGGCGAGGACCGGATGCGCCCCGCGGCGCATGGAGTGCGAAGGCGCAGGCGATCATCGCCATGTGGTAATCCGCGTCGTAGAGCGTCGATGCAGCGACGCGCTTGCGGACAAGGACTGGCTCCGCTCCAACGTTCGCCAGGAGTTGATCTAGTTCGACGATAGGATCGAGGACGGTGGTCATGGCTTCCTCCACTCGAGCGGGCACTCACCAATCAAGCGTGCCACTTCGCCGTCCGCGATCCCCGTCGAGAGCATGCCGCCATCCGCAAACGCGAGCAGGAGATGCTTGTGAATGTCATCTCGCGTTGCGGCGATCAGGGCCGATGCAGGCAGCCCCTGGAGCGAACGAAGGTCGGCCGCGGTCGTTGCTGCCGCACGCGCAGCTTCCAGCGCCTCGTGCAGGCGCACCGACTCAGCCGACAGCTGCTGGTCAAGGAGCAGCGCGGTTCCCCAGGCCTTCCGAAAGTGCTCCCGAAGTCGGTTCGTGTTGACTGCCTTGCCCGGGTCCTGTGACACGAGCCAGTCGAACTTGGCGTCGAAGTCCGCAAGCGCCGGGCTCGGAAGCGGTGGCGGCGTTGAAGCTGCGGCGACCTTCACCTTCGCGAGGAGTGTGCGGTTCTCGGCGCGAAACCGAGTTACGTCGTCGACGAGTGAGAGCCCGACGAGATCTTTAGGTCCCCAGATGGTCATCTGCGCGCCCTTGCTGACGAACGCGCACGCGCTTGCTTTCGCGTAGTCCCGGAAGGACGAGTTGAGCGACCCGACGATTCGCTTGTCTTCGAACCAGTTCACGACGAGGTAGACGTTCGTCAGCTTCACGCCCTGACCAAGAACCGTCGCGAGGGCGCCCGTGTTTGTCTTGGTGAGCTTCTTTTTTCCGCTGGTCTGCAGCTCGAACAGTTTCAGCAAGTCGCCACGGAACTTCTCGACGATCTCGTCCTTGAGACCCTTTGCCTTGAGCTTCGCTGGCGTTTGCTCGGGTCCGTAGCAGCAGTACGCGCACGTGGATCCATGCGAGAGGCCATCAAGTCCGGCGTCCCCTTGCGGCTTTGCTGGGACGCGCTGGAAATCGCGGAACACCGAGCGGAGCCGATCGCAGACCTCGTCTTGGAAGTCCTGCCCGGTCAGCGTCCCGAGAAAGCGCTCGTACTCCGTGTCCGTTGCTGTCAACGCACGCCTCGTCGTGACCACGTGACGCAGGCGCACCGCTGTGTCCAACCATGCATGGCCATGGATCCCCCCGTCCAGCTTACTGAAGAACCTGATGGTTCGCGTCACACCCGCAGGGTGAGCGGGTCGGAGGTCTGCAAGGCTCCGCCCCCCGAAGCTGCCGGAACGATGCTGGAAAAACAACAGGTTGGGCGGCAAAGCAGTTTGCGCCTTCGCCACGTTCGATGTCGCCGCACCGTATCTCATCGATCGAGACGAAGCGCAGCGGCGGTCTTCTCGGGGATCCATAGCAGCGACAGGACCGCGCGAGCCGCTGGGACGGGAACGGCGTCCTCGACGATCTCCACATCGCACTCGCCGTCATGATCGAACCATGCATCGGCCGGGACGGGCTGCGCGCCCTCGCTCAGCGCTCCACTTCGGAACCAGTCGAAGGCGACGCCGGCAGCGCAAAGGCGACGACCGCGCTCGATGAACGGCACGAATGTCTCGCTGCGCGCGGCCCACGCGACGCGGCCCGCGCGGGAAAAGACCACGGCGCACCGCTCGCTGGTCAGCTCGACGAAGCGGAGGGCGGCGGCGACAAGCGAAACGCGATACGTCTCGGCGATCGCGCGTGCGTCGTCGAGGCTAGCCGGCGAGACCTCGCATCGACGGCGGAGCAGCTGAGTGGGCATGAGTAGCTCGGCGGCGAACGCGTTGGCCTCGGCCTCGGCGCCACGCTCGACGTGCAGCGGTGCCGGTTCGCAAGAGAGCACGGCGGTGCTGCGGTGCGCGAGTTGGCGATGCCCCAGCTCGTGGGCGACGCTGAACCGCTGAGCGCCCTCGTGATCGATCTTCGTCGACAGGCGGATTATCCCGATGTCGCCGGTGCCCACCAGGCGAGCATCAGCGCCGGGAAGGCCGCCTCGGCGCACGTCGAGCCCATGCAGCGCGGCGATACCCTCGACGTCGATGTCGGCGGCATCCCGGATGCGTAGTCGATCGTGAATCGCCATGGCGGCCTTCCGCGCCCGTCGGATGGGCAGCGGGGCCAACGTCACGACACCAGACCCTTGCGGGCGACCACCTCCTCGATGTCGGCGAGCAAGGTCCGGAGATCGTCGTCGGACATCTCCGCCAGGTTGCGATGCGCGAGCTGGAGCTGGCCGCCGAGCGCGGCCTGGAGCTGCGCGATGCGCGCGCGCAGGGCGTCGCCGGCGAGCTCGAGGAAGCCGGCCTCGCGGTCGGCGCGCTGGCGGCTCTCGGCCTTGGCGATGTCGCGGCGTGCGCGCCAGGCGAGATCGAACGCGGAGTCGATCGCCGCGCGCATCCGCCGGGCGGACGCGGGATCGGGCGTGACCTCGGTGGGGACGTCCTCGGCGGTGCCGTGGATCGCCTCGATGGTGCGGAGGGCGCGCTCTTCGTTTCGGGACTTGGACTTAGTAGCCATAGCTCACCTCCAGGGCGTCGATCGCCCCGTCCTTGATGGTCTCGGGAAGCGCGTCGACCAGGCGGTCGAGCCGGCGGCGCGCGTTGCGGTACTCGTGCGCGGACATGCCGGTGCAGTCGAGAACGTCGGCGCGTTCCTCGCAGCCGGACTGGTAGGCGTCGAGGAGCATCGTCACGTGGTCGTCGCCCCGGCTCACGATGCGCAGGCTCTCGACCAGGTGGTCGCGCGCGTCCGCGAGCGTCGCGGCGCGCTTGGGGCGCTGTGTGTGCTCGCTGCCGTGATCGCGCGCGAGCTGGAGGTCGAGCTTCGCGTCGTCGCCATGACTGTCCTCCAGCGACAGGCGGCCGAGCGTGTCGGTGTGCAGGCGGTTGTGATGTTCGACGGCTTCGGCGCTCACCGATCGCACGACGCCGCAGAGGTGCTGGAACAGCGGCACGCTCGGGTTCCATGTGCGGTGGCCGAGGATCGTCAGCGTCGCGGCTTCGGTTGCCATGCTCTCGGCCTCGACGTCGGGGTCGAAGCACGGGATGCCGGCGACTCGCTTGGCGCCGACACGCTGGCGGGCGTAGTGCTTCACGCGTTCGAGCAGGTGGGCGGTCAGTTCGTGGTGCAGTCGATCGAGAACTTCGGGACCTGGCGGTGCGGGCGGGCGAGAATCGTTCATCCTGGCGACCTCCGTTGGACCGCCAATCTCGCATACTGCTCTGACGTTCAGGTATGCTCGCAACAAACGTAAGTGCTTGATCTGGTGTGGCTTCTGTTTGGCCCCGCAAACGAAGGTGACGGTTTTCTCGGTACGCTGATCCCAAAGGCCGAGGTCCGCGAAACCGCACGAGCCGATCCTCGGTCGGGGCGTGGGCCGTGGATAAACCGGCGCGATTTGATCGCTGCCTGCTTGGACACGATCGAGATCAGTACCTTGTGAGATCGTCGATGGTGGAGCGGTCACGATGAACGACGTCCAGCCTGATGCGGCGATGATGCTGGAGGTTCGCGCCGGCCTGCAGCCCGTCGCTCGCGATCGAGACGGGCTGCGGTCTCACTTCAACGAACTGCATGACCTGATCGTCTCGACCGAGGGGAGACTCAGCGAGATCAGGAACCGTGGTGTTTGGAAGCGGATCTTCTCGAACAACACGCGGGACCTCGCAAACGCGATGGGCAGCGTCGTTCGCATCCAGCAGCTCACCATCGCTACGGTCATGGTGCTCGTGCAGCTCAACGGCGGTCAGCTGGGGATGCTGAAGGTGGTGCGAGACGAGATCACAGCTCTCAACGAGCGCCTCGGCTTGGCCGCCTCTACCGTGCGGGGCAACGCCGACAACATCCGCATGATGCAGGGGACCCTCACGTCCATGGTGACGGTTGTCGAGTCGAAGGTGCGTGCGATCCTCTACTTAAGGATCGCCGTCGCCGTCGCGCTCACCCTGGCGGTCGCGCTTGGGACCGCGATGGTGGTGCTGTGAGCCGGTTCCGAGCGGCGTACGCGGATGCCACCGCGAGTGCAGCCGCGCAGGGTGGTGCCGCCGCAGGTGAGCGCTACGTCCAGGAGGTCGAGGCGGAGCTCGATCGCTTGCTAACGGCCATGCGCTCGCTTCCAACCAACTGCCCGGTCGATTTCCTGAAGGGCTTCGTCGCCGAGGTTCATCACGCTCACACGCTTGCGGTCGATGCTGCCCGGCAGCAAGTCGACATGACGGTTGAAGTACCCCAGTCCACGGTGAGGGGGGCGCCCGATGTGGTCGTTCGCCATTCCGGAGGTGACTCGACTGCGCAGCTCAAGTACTACGGAAATGCCGCCGAGACGGCGAAGGCGCAGAGCGATCCGATGTATCGCTCGACGTCGCACAAGGTCGTCCCGTCAGATCAGCTTGAGGAGGTTCGACGGGCAGCGGAGCTGCGTGCCGGGCGATTGGAGCACCATCGTCCGGAGCAAGCCGCTGAGTTGCGGCACACGGCCGCAACGGCGTCCGATCGGATCGCTGAAGGCGAGGCTTCGTCGCGTCCACTATCCGAGCCCGAGGCCAGACAGATCGCGCACGAGCTGAAGAACGGCGAGCTCGACCCACGCGCCCATGGATACACGGCCGCGCAGACGATCAAGCTCGGAGACCTGGCAACCGAGGCCGGCACAGCCGCGTTGATGGGCGCGGTGGTCACTGCGACGCTGCGCATGGCACCTCACGCGGGTTCCGCTCTCCTCGAGCTCTTCCGGAACGGAAAGATCGATCCCAAGACTCTCGATGATCTTCGGGACGCCGCGAAGCAGGGCGCCGCCGCGGGCGCGCTACGTGGTGCCATCGCTGGAGCGTTGTCGACGGCCTGTCGGGCCGGACTTCTGGGCGAGGCGATGCGCAACGTGAGTGGCGCAGCGATCGGTGCGGGTACAGCAGTCGCGATCTCTGTCATCGCCGATGCCTTCAAGCTCGGCCGTGGCCAAATCGACGGCAGCGAGTTCGCGATTCGGACGACCCGCAGCGTGGTGGTCGGCGTCGCGGCGTACCAAGGTGCGGCGTTGGGGCAGGTGCTCATCCCGATCCCTGTCCTCGGTGCTGCGATCGGCGGGTTCCTTGGCAGCACGCTGGGTGCGTTCGGATATGAGGGCGCAAGGCGTGCCCTCGTCGTTGTCTCGAACGAGGCGAACTGGCTGGGCCACGTGGAACTGGCGGAGGGGATCGCGAGCCTCGCTCGGATGAGCGTGGAGGTCGCCGAGTCGACGGCGGTTCTGGTTCGTGTATCGCGCGACGCTGAAGAAGCACTGGCTAAAGCCGCGCATGGGTGGCAGCGATCGAGGGATCAGACGACGCGCCTGCTTGCTGAGACAGCGGTAACCAACCGCGAGACCTCGGTTGCGCTCGCTTCGCTGAATGAGCGGCTGGCAAGGTTGAAGCAATAGCAGTCCGGGGATTGCGTCGCCGATCTCCCGAAAAGTGACCGGCCGATGGGATCAAACGGCCGCTCGACCGCAGACCTAAATGTGGACGGACTGATCGCTCTCGATGGTCGAGGGCGCGGGACTCCGCCACGAGGAGTCTGTGATGTCCGAGCTGGCCTTCGATCTAAACGGCGATCCGATCATCCTGCCGGCGCACGCGCAGTACTGGCGTGTGCGCCGGTTCCGTAGCCCCGGCAGCCGCGGGGCGCCCGAGGTGGTGACCACCCGCGAGGGTGCGCCGCTCATCCTGCCGATCGACGTCGGGTTCATCGAGTTCCAGGAGATCGTGGAGAAGGTTCCGGGGCGCTACCGCCTCGACCCGATCGACGAGAAGCGGAAGATCATCAGCAACGCGCCGGCCGCGTACCTGACAATCGCGGAGCACCCGCCGCGCAACGGCGCCGGGCTGGGCGAGCTGGGCTCGCTCGCCGATGGTCCCGACAGCGTGCTCCGCGACCTGGCGCGGGCGAACGTCGAGATGGCGCGCGTCAACGCCGACGTGAGCCGGAACATCGCGGACCGCTTCGCCGGCATCATGCAGGCGGCGGCCGAGGTGATCCGCGCCGCCGACGGGGCCGGCATCGTGTCGAGGCTGCCGCCGCCGCCGACCGAGCCAGACGGCGAGGAGCTGCTCGAGGGCGAGGAGCTCGACGTCGACCAGGAGCCCACGCTCGCCGGGCTGGCCGCGCAGATCCTGCCGATGATCCAGATGTGGCTCCAGGTTAAGCACGCCAAGACGGCGGCGGCGGCGATGGGCGGCGTGACCACCAGCGGCGCCACGGCGGCGGCCGAGGCGGCGCAGGCCCCGCCGATCCGCAACACCGCGCCGACGCCGGCGCAGGTGGCGCACCTGATGGCGGTGCAGAAGCTGCTGACGCCGCAGGAGGCGGCGGTCGCGCAGGCGACGGCGGCGAAGCTGTCGGCCGAGGATCGCGCCGAGCTGCTCGCCGAGCTGGAGACGATGACCGTCGAGCAGGCGGCGGCGTTCGTGCGCTCGATGCTGCCGACCATGAAGGTGAGCGCGTCGTGATCGAGGCGCCGCTCAACGATCGCGGCTGTCTCGGCGACATCACCGCGACGATCGTGGCGCTCGTGGACGACCGGGATCCGGTCCTCGTCGAGGTCGCGTCGCGGTTCGACACCACGGACGCGCTCGCCGCATGGATCCGCTCGCTGCCGCAGCGCGACGACCTCGGCGCGCCCGGCGACGGTCCCAAGGTTCACGCGTGCAGCCCGCCCCAGCGGCTGCGGATCTTCCCGTCGGACCCGAACTGTCTGGAGCGGGCAAGCGGATTCCTTGGCGCGGCTGAGCTGATCGATCCGGGCCCGGTGCGGGCGCTCACCACGATCGACGTCCCCGGCGGCCGGCACACGCTGCCGGTCGAGGACGGCGCGCCGGTGGTCCTCGATCCCGCGGTGTCGCGGAACGTCGCGCGCGCCGAGCTGTGGCGCGCGTCGCGGCTGCGCATCGGCGCGGCGCCGGTCG
>JAIOII010000855.1 GCA_019912685.1 Kofleriaceae bacterium | reverse complement strand
ACGGGCCGGGAAGAAACACCCGCGCTCGTCCGCGCGGAACCAAGCCAGCCTACGTCGGAGGCTCCGCCGACTCACTAATTTCAACTTGGCCCTGTCTCGAACTCGTTGACACGCACCGGTTTCGGTTTCGGTTTCGTTCGGCACGGGGACCTCGGGAGGGCGCTCGTCACGGTCGAACTCCGACTCCGACTCCGACTCCGAAACCCGCGCCCCCTACTCCGGCAGCACGACCGCAACCTCACTCACCGCGTCCGGCGCCGTCCTCGCCTCCTCCGCGGTGATCACGCCGATCGCGCGCTCCCGCAGCTCGGGCTCCGCCGCCAGCCTCACCGCGAGCGGCGCGACCACGACCTCCTCGAGCAATCTCCGGAGCGGGCGCGCGCCCATCTTCGCGTCGAAGCCGCGGGTCGCGAGCCAGGCGCGCGCCGCCGGCGATAGCCACAGCGACAGCCCGCGCTGCACCACGCCCGGGCGCTTGCGGATCTTCGCGACCTCGAGGTCGACGATGCGCTCGATGTCGCGCTCCGACAGCGCGTGGAACGAGACCACGTGGTCGAGGCGGCCGATGAGCTCGGGGCGGAAGTGGGCGCGGACCGCCGCCGTGAAGTCGGGCGCGGCGCCGCCGCCGAAGCCGATCGAGGCGCGGCCCTGCGCGCCGAGGTTCGACGTCATCACCATCACCGCCATGCGCAGGTCGACGAGGCGGCCCATCGAATCCGTCAGCCGGCCCTCGCCGAGCACGCCGAGGAGCACGTCGAAGACCTCGGGGTGCGCCTTCTCGAGCTCGTCGAGCAAGACGACGCACAGCGGCTGCGCGCGCACCTGCGCCGCGAGCGACGTGGCGCCGCCGCCGACCTCGAGCAGGCGGCCGACCGAGCCCGGCGTCATGTACTCGGAGAGATCGACGCGCACCAGGCGCTCGGGCTTGCCGAACAGGTACGTCGCGATCTGCTTGGCGAGCTCGGTCTTGCCGACGCCGGTCGGCCCGACGAACAGGAGCGACGCGACCGGGCGCTCGGGGTCGTCGAGGCCGGTCTTGAAGCGGGCGAGCGCGCGCGCCACGACGTCGCACGCGTGATCCTGGCCGATGACGCCGGCGCGCAACGCCGCCGCGATGTCGGCGCGGCCCATCGGCCGCTCGTCGGTGATGAGCTCGACCGGCAGCCCCGACCAGCGCGCGTACGCGGTCGCGACGTCGCCGGGGAGCACCTGCTGCGGCGGCCTCTGGGCGTCCTGGTTCCACCAGTCGACGAACGCGATCGCCTTGCCCGGGAAGCGCTGGTCGCGGCGGAACGCGCCGAGGAGCGCGACGGCGCGGCGCAGGGCCGCCGGGTGCCACTCGACCTGCTCGTCCTTGCGCCGCTGCTGCGCGCGGATCATGTCGATGACGACGTCGGCGGGCGGCTCGTCGACGCGGATCACGTCGAAGGCGTCGACGAAGGCCTGGTTCCTGCGGCGGCAGCGCGCGAGCTCCGACTCCGACGCCTCGGCGACGAGGCGCACCTCGCCGGCGATCACCGCGGGCGCGAGCAGGTCGGCGATGCTGGCGCCGTCGGCCTGCGGCGCGAGGAGGTCGGCGAGGCGATCGACGAAGAGCCAGTCCTCGGTGCCGCCGAGCTCGCGCGCGAGCGTGAGGCAGCGCTCCTGCCACATGCCGAGGTACGTCATGCCCGCCGTGACGTGGCTCGCCGACGTCGCCCACAGCCGGCGCGTGACGGCGTCCTTGCCCTTGTTCTTCTCGCCCAGGTGCCTGGCCGCGCGGCGGAGCAGCGCGGTCTTGCCGACGCCGCTCTCGCCGACGAGCAGGATCGAGCGCGGCGGCTGGCGATCGACCGCCGCGCACAGCGCGAGGCCGGCGGGGACGTCGCCGACCGGCGGCGCGGCGAGCTTGCGCCGCAGCTTGAGCGTCCAGTCCTCGGCGACGGCGGCGACGGTCGGCGGCACGAGGTCGTCGGCGGCGCCGCGCGGCTCGTCGTCGTCGCCGGAGAGGTGCGGCAGCTCCCACGGCGCGATCCACTCGCGCTTCGCCGGGCGGAAGTCGAACACGCTCGCCGGCTCGTCGCCGAGCATCGCCGCGAAGATCGCGTGGCGCAGGATGTCGCCGGCGTCGTCGATGTCCTCGAGCGCGAGCGTCCAGCCGAAGCGCGGGACGACGACGCGCCAGATGTCCTTCTCGGCCCACGCCGCGAAGCCGACGCGCACCGGGATCGTGCGCGTGCCGAGCACCCAGGCGCCGCCCGCCGCGGCCTTGGGCCGCACCTCGACCGCGACGCGGCGCAGCTGCAGCTCCTCGTCGAAGAGGAAGCGGTCGGCGCCGCCGGTGGCGACCGCCGACGTGAGCGCGGGCTCGAGACCCGCGAGGACGTCCTCCTCGCTGTCGCCCCACGTCGCCGGCGCCGGCTCGTCGAAGAGCAAGGCGCGGCGACGGATCACGACGCCCGAGAGCTTGCCGTTGTCGTGCTCGGTGAAGAACACGCGGAAGCTCCGCTTAGCCACGAGTGCCTCCCTGCCGGCTCCAGCGCACGTGCCAGCAGTGACGGATGACGTCGGCAAGCGTGGGCGCGGTCACGCGCGCCGCGAACCCGGTGACGAAGTCCTCGACCTCGGCGACGAGCGGCTCGCCCACCCGGCGCGGCGGCGTGTAGCTGATCGCGCGCACCACCGGCAGGAGCGGCTCCGGGTTGACCGGCGCCCGGCCGGAGGTCGACGCGCACGATCTCGGGCTCGCCCGCGATCGACTGGAACACGTGCGCCCCGTGCTCGGCGGCGAGCGCGGGCCCGGCGCAGAGCTCGCGCACGACCGCGCTGGTGATGGCCGCCGAATGCGACAGCCCCTCGATCCACACGCGACCGGTGTAGACGTCGCCGTTCCGGTCGACGGCGGCGACGTCGGCGAGATCGATCCACGACGAGAACGCCGCCATGACCGCGTCCCAGCCCGCGTGGCGGCCGCGGCCGATGCTGGTGAAGCGCGCGGTGAGGAGGTGGCTCTCGGGGGCGGCGAGCGCGCCGACGTGATCGACGTACAGGCGTGCGCGAGCGAGCGCGACGAGTGATTCGCCCTGGTCGAGCGCGCGATGGCGGCGCGCGTCGAGGCTCCGCGGGTGGAAGCGCCGGACCTGCTCGGCGCCGCCGTACCACCGCGACGCGTGCGTGATGCGATCGTGGGTGAACGTCTCGAGATCGTGCGTCAGCTCGTCATCGGACTCCTCGAGCTGGCGGCGCGTCGGCCGCGGCGGCTTGCGCTCGCCGGCGAGGGCGACGCGCAGCTTGCCGAGCTCCTCGCGGTAGCTCTCGACGAAGTAGCGCACGTTCGCGCCGCGCTCGCTCGCTCGCGCCGCCTCCTCCTGCCGCTCCAGCGCCGCGCCGTCGAGGATGGCATCGATCTCCTCCGCCATCGTGTCGGTGTGCGGCACGAGCGCCGCGGCCGAGAGCTCGCGCCATGCCGCGAGCGGGAAGTCGCCGTGCAGCGGCCTCGCCTCCGGCAGCTGCTCGAGCTCCACCGCGACGTTGCCGCCCTCGTCCCGCAGCCGCGCGACGGTGAGCCGCGCGGGTGGCGCGGTCGCGAGCGCCTCCGCGAGCGACGTCGCGACCTGGTCCTCGAGCCAGCGCTTGACCGTGCGCGCGCCGTACCGCGGATCGAACGCCTGCGCGACCGCGCGCTCGCGCAGCGCCCGCCCGGCGTACACGAAGACGTTGCGCTCGCGCAGGCCGCGCCGCGCCATCAGCTTGGCCAGCTCCTTGTCCACGACCCGGGCCGCGACCTCGGGCGTGAGCGGCTGGAAGCGCACGACGCGATCGATGCGGTTCCACAGCTCGGGCGGGAAGAACTCGCGCACCGCCCGGGCGATCTCGCCCATCACCGCTCCCGTGCCGTCGCCGAACCCGATCGGCGCCGCCGCGCGCGCGCCGAGGTTCGACGTCATCACGATCGCCGCGTGGCGGAAGCTCGCGACGTCGCCGGCCGCGTCGGTCAGGCGGCCCTCGTCGAAGAGCTGGAGCAGGAGCGCGAGCACCGACGGGTGCGCCTTCTCGATCTCGTCGAGCAGCACGACCGCGAACGGCTGCTCGCGGATGCGCTGCGTGAGCAGCCCTTCCGGGCTCCAGCGATCGCCGATGAGGCGCGCCACCGCGTCCCCGCCCGACAGCTCGCTCATGTCGAAGCGCAGGAGCCGCCGCGTGTCGCCGTACAGGTACTCCGCCATCGCCGTCGCCAGCTCGGTCTTGCCGGTGCCGGTCGGCCCGGTGAAGAGGTACACGCCGAGCGGACGCGCCGCGTCGACGAGCCCGGCGCGCACCTTGAGGACAAGCTCCGTCGCCGCCGCCGTCGCCTCGGGCTGGCCGATGACGCGCGCGGCGAAGTGCTTCTCCACCTCGGCCGGATCGAGCGGCGCGTCGAGGCGGATGAGGTGCTCGGGCAAACCCGTCTCGCGCGCCGCCAGCGCCACCGCGTCGCCGGGCTCGAGCACGGAA
>JAIOII010000854.1 GCA_019912685.1 Kofleriaceae bacterium | reverse complement strand
CGCGGCGCTGCGCGGCATCGAGGAGGGCGACCTGGCGCGCGCGTTCCAGGTCTCCGACGCCAACCCGCTGGTCGGGCTCGCGGGGCGGGCCGCGCTCATGCGGCGGCTCGGCGACGTGATCGACGCGAACCCGGCGCTGTTCCCGGGTGGACGGCCGAGCGGCATGCTGCACGCGCTCAAGGCGCGGGGCACCGAGCTGCGCGCCGCCGACCTGCTGCACGAGCTGCTCGTCGGGCTCGCCGAGATCTGGCCGGGGCGCACGAGCCTCGGCGGCGTGAACCTCGGCGACGTCTGGTACCACGGCGCG
Source organism: Kofleriaceae bacterium (assembly GCA_019912685.1). Classification (GTDB taxonomy): domain Bacteria; phylum Myxococcota_A; class Polyangia; order Haliangiales; family Haliangiaceae; genus UBA2376. The sequence goes on along the minus strand of JAIOII010000854.1, from coordinate 11,321 downwards.
GCCGGCGGCTCCGGCCCGTCGACGGGCCTCATGCCGTTCCACAAGCTGTCGCAGTGGCTCGCGTACTCGCTGTTCGAGCCGCTCGAGCTGGGCGGGCTGCACGTCGTGCAGCCGGGCGCGCTCACCGGGCTGCCCGAGTATCGCAACGGCGGCTTGCTCGTCGACCTCGGGGTGATCGTGCCGCGCTACGACCGCGTCACGCGCGAGGTGCACCAGGTCGGGGACGAGGTGATCGTCGAGTGGCGCGCGCTCACGGTGGCGCTGCTCGACTGGGTCGCGGACGCGGTTCGCCAGAAGCTCGAGGTGTCGGCGGAGCAGCTGCCGCTGGCCCGCATCCTCGAGGGCGGCACGTGGGCCGCGGGACGTCAGGTCGCGCGCGAGCGGCGTGCGGGCGGGGGCCCGCCGATCCGCGTCGAGAGCGACGGCACCGTGTTCTAGCCGAGGCCCAGGAGGATCATGTCAGGTCAGGTCTTCGTCATCAGCCACCCGCTGGTGCAACACAAGCTCACGCTGATGCGGTCGAAGGAGACCAGCACCGGCACGTTTCGCACGCTCCTGCGCGAGATCAGCATGCTCCTCGGCTACGAGGTGTGTCGCGATCTGCCGGTGACGATGGTCGAGATCGACACGCCGATCGCGAAGATGCGGGCGCCGATGCTCGACGGCAAGAAGGTCGTCGTCATCAGCATCCTGCGCGCGGGCGGCGGCATCCTCGACGGCATGCTCGAGATCCTGCCGTCGGCGCGCATCGGGCACATCGGCCTCTACCGCGATCCCAAGACGCTGGTCGCGGTCGAGTACTACTTCAAGGTGCCGGGCGAGATGACGGATCGCGACTGCATCGTCGTCGATCCGATGCTCGCGACCGGCAACAGCGCGATCGCGGCGGTCGACCGCATCAAGGAGACCAACCCGCGCTCGATCAAGTTCGTCTGCCTGCTCACGTGCCCCGAGGGCATCAAGGCGTTCCACTCGCACCACCCCGACGTGCCGATCTACACGGCGGCGATCGACGAGTGCCTGAACGAGAAGAGCTACATCGTCCCCGGCCTCGGCGACGCGGGCGACCGGCTGTTCGGCACGAAGTGATCAGGTGCGGAGCGCGGGCGGCATCGCCGCCCAGTCCTCGTCGGTGAAGACCTCGAAGTCGGTGGTGAGGCACACGGGGGCGCCGGTCTCGTCGAGGCCCCAGTACGACGAGTAGGTGCCGTCGCCGTAGCCGGACATGAAGGCGACGCAGTTCGCGCGCGAGGCGGGATCGGGGCGATACACGGCCCAGCTCCACGTGTGCGTGTAGTGATCGGTGAGGAGCTGCTGCTCGAGCGCCTTCTGGCTCGGCGTCGGCCAGATCGTCGGCTCGGCCTTGATCGCTTCCTGGGCGCGCGCGTCCATGAAGCAGCCGGTGCCGGCGTCGACGGGATAGCCGGGCTCGCCGCCCTTCCTCGTCGGGGTCGCGTCGAAGGTGGCGACCTCCCAGCGCGCCGGGACGCCGGGGCGGAAGTGGACGGTGGCCGCGGCGACGCGCTGGTCGCCCTTGTGCTGCTCGCCGTCGAACGTGGCGACCGCGAGCGAGACGGGATACGAGCCGGGCTCCACGGTGCGCGCGAGCGCCGGCCCGTCGACGATGAACGGATCGCAGGTGACGATCGTGCCGCTCGGCGTCTCGAGGTGACCGATCGTGTGGAGCGCGAGCGACGTCGCGCCGAAGTGCTCGCCGTCGTGGAGGAAGCGCGACCGGTCACGCTCGACGCTCACGTACGCCGGCAGCTTCTTCCGGTTCGTCGCGCTCGACGCCGAGCGCTTCTTCGCGGGGGCGGCCTTCTTCTTCGCGGCCGGCTTCTTCGCGGGCTTCTTCTTTGCCGTCGCCATGCGTCGACGATACCCCGGTCGGCGCGACCCGAGCGCTACTCCGGCAGGCTCTCGACGAACCGCGCGACGATCTCCGCGAACGGCTCGGCGCGATCGACGTACGGCCAGTGCCCGGCCGGCGACACGTCGGCGATGCGCACACCCGCGTCGAGGAGCAGGCCGCGCGACCGATCGCAGATCCCGCGTGGCGCTCCCGCGATGAACAGGAGCGGCACCGCGAGCTTGCCGCGGCGCGCCGCCAGGGTCTCGCTCCGCGACAACGCGACGAGGTCGGTCGCGTGGCGCCACATGACCCACGGATCGGCGAACGCCATCGACGCCGCGTAGCTGCGCAGCGCGGCGTCCTCACCCGCCTCGACCCAGAGCTCCTGCCACAGCAGGTCGTAGCCGCCCGTGGTGAACTCGGCCTCGTCGACGGCCGCGATCCGGTTCGAGTACGTGCAGTCACCGAGGCTCGCGTTGCCTTCGACGTCGATCACGGCGCGCACCGTGTCCGGGTGGCGCTCCGCGACGACCGTCGCGATGACGCCGCCGAGCGAGTGCCCGACGAGCACGGCGTTGTCGTCGCGCGCCTCGAGCCACGCCGCCAGCTCGTCGGCGGTCTCCTCGATCGAGCGCGAGCTCGCCGGCCACGGCGAGCGCCCGTACCCGGGGAGATCGACGACGACGTGGCGATACGGCCACAGGTGCGGGTGCGACGCGATCCGGTCGAAGCAGCGCCCCGACTCGCCGAGGCCGTGCACCCAGACCAGGACACGGCTCCCACTCCCGCGGCTGCGAACGCTCATCCCGTTCTCGAGCGCATGGACCAGGCTGGGCACGGGGCTATCCTACCCCCATGCACGCCACCCGTACCGCCATCGCCGCCGCCGTCGTCGCCGCCGCCGTCCTGTCCCAGGGGGCCTGCTCCCGGGACGCCTCCTCGCGGGGAGGGCTGCCGCCCGACGAGGCGACCGCGCTGCTCGACAAGCGCGTCTGGCTCGACAAGGAGCCGCGCTCGCCGCGCGACACGTTCCACGTGCTCGTCTTCGATCGCCGGTCGTCGACGGGCGTCTTCCAGCACGGGACGGTGTGGAAGGGCCAGTACGAGGTCTTCCTCTACGAGGCGCAAGAGGGCCGCATCGACATGAAGCTGCCGGGCAGCCACAAGCGGGTGCAGACCGGCTTCACCGTGGAGCGCGCGCGCCGCGGCGAGGCCGACGTGAAGCTCACGCTCGAGCGCACGCCGCAGGGCCCCACGGTGTACTACGGCTACGACTTCGGCGGCCACGACGTCGGCGCGTGGCTCGCGACGCGGTTCCCCGCGGCGGCCACCGCCGAGTAGCGCGCGGGGCGCGCGCGTCAGAGTGCCTGGATCTCGAGCTCGATGTCGATCTTGTCGCTCACGAGCACGCCGCCGGCCTCGAGCAGCTGGTTCCAGTTGAGGCCCCAGTCCTTGCGGTTGACCTGGACGCGGGCCGACCAGGCGAGGCGGTCGTTGCCCCACGGGTCCTTGCCGCCGCCGAGCTCGTCGGCGACGAGCGTCACCTCGCGCGTGACCCCGCGCATGGTGAGGTCACCGGTGATCTCGAGCGTGTCGTCCTTCGTGCGCCGCACGCTCGTCGAGTGGAACGCGATCGTCGGGAACTGCTCGACGTCGAAGAAGTCGGCGGAGCGGAGGTGGGCGTCGCGCTTGGGCTCGCGCGTGTCGATGCTGGCCGCGTCGATCTCGACCTCGACGGTGGAGCGCTCGACGCGCGCGGGGTCGTACGCGATCGTGCCCTTGAACGCGCCGAACTGGCCGCGGACCTTGCTGATGACCATGTGACGGACGACGAAGCCGACGGACGAGTGGGTGGTGTCGATGGTGAGGCTCTTGATGCCGACGTTCTTCATGATGGGCTCCTTGGTGAAACCCAACATGCGCTCCGCGCGTGGCGCCGAGAAGATCGCGGATCGGAAGGCACTGTTCGCCTCGCGGACTGTTCGCGAGGCGCAACGGTCTGGTGCGCGCCGGCGTGCGGCTCAGGGCTTCGTCGCCGCCTGGTAGGCGGGGCGCGCGCGCAGCCGGCTCATGTAGGCGTCGACGCGCGGGCCGGGCGTGACCGCGCCGGTGCGGAGCGCGAGGTTGAAGACGGAGCCGACGGCGACGTCGGCGAGCGTGAAGCGGCCGCCGACGAGGTAGTCGCCGGTGAGCGCGCTCTCGAGGAGGGCCGCGTAGCGGGTGAGCGCCTTGGTCGCCGCGGCGACCTCGTCGGCGTTGCGCTGGTCGGCGGGCTTCATCGCCTGGAACATGAACTTCAGCGCCTGCGGCTGGACGTCGGTGGCGGCCCAGTACGACCACTGGTCGAGGTAGGCCCACTCCTCGACGGAGGAGCCGCCGCCGAGCTCGGGCTTGTACTTCTCGGCGAGGTACTGGTTGATCGCCCACGACTCGAACAGCTTCACGTCGCCGTCGACGATGAACGGGATGGTGCCGGCGGGGTTGAGCCGCTTGAAGTCCTCGGGCACGTCGCGGGGATTGATGACGACGTACTCGTACGGGACGCCGACCTCCTCGAGCATCCAGCGGGTCCGACCTGCGCTCGACATGGGCGCGCCGTAGAACGTGATCATCCTGGCCTCCTCGCGGCGAGCCTGCACGATCGATGATGAAAACGCCATCGGGCTCGGGTAGGTTCGGCGACTTCATGCGTGGACCAGCCGTGTGTCTTGCCCTTCTGCTCACCGCGTGCGGCGCGAGCGCCGTCGCCGACGACGATGACGATCAGCCGGCGATCGACGCGCGGATCGACGCGGTCACGAGCGACGCCGATGACCTCGACTTCAGCAAGGTGTACGCGCACAGCGGCACGGTCCTCTATCGCCTCGACACCGGCACGCTCCAGCCCGTCGAGATCGGCCCGTTCGGCCTCGCCTCCGGCAGCATCACCGACATCGCCGTCGACAAGAACGACCGCATGCTGGGCGTGTCGCTCGACAACATCTACGTGATCGACACGGCCACCGGCGCGGCGACGCTGGTGCGCGCCTACGACGGCGACGAGAACTTCACGTCGCTCTCGTTCGTTCCGGTCGATATCCAGGATCCCAACAGCGCCGAGCGCCTGGTCGCGGCGACCGACGAGGGCACGGTCCTCGAGATCAACGAGAACACCGGCGCGACCACGCAGATCGGCGCGTACGGTACGACGGCGAACGGCCTCATCCGGTCGAGTGGTGACATCGTGGCGATCTACGGCCTCGGCATCTTCGCCACCGTGACCATCGGCGACGACCCCGACTACAGCGAGCCCGATCATCTGGCCGTGATCAACCCGAGCACGTGGGCTGCCACCCCGCTCGGCGTCGGCACCACCTACGACCGCATCTTCGGGATCGGCTTCTGGAAGGGCAAGGTATATGGCTTCGTCGACACCACCACCGGCGGCATCATCATCGAGCTCAACCCCAACACCGGCGCCGTCGTCGGCGCGCCCGTTACGGGCCCGGTGCGCTGGTTCGGCGCGGGCGTGACGACCGACGCGCCCATCATCGGAAAGCCGCGATAGGGGACACGCTCCCCCCTCACAACCCATCGATATCCATCCGCTTTTCGCACCACTTGCGTTGCGGCGAGGAGGGACACGCTCCCCCCTCGCAAGCATATGATTTCAAGAAGTTTTTCGACCCAATTGCGTCGTGATCGGGGACAGACCGCCGTCGCTGCGACGCAACTGGGTCCAGAAACCTCGTAAAATCGAAGGGTTGGATGGTAGGAGCGTGTCCCCTCGTCTCGCGACGCAAGTGGTGCGAAAAGCGTTGGGGAGTCGAGGTGTTAGAGGGGGGGAGCGTGTCCCCTCACGGGGCGCAGGTGATGCGCGTCGTCACGATCGATTCGCAGGCCGTGCGCGAAAGGGCCGCGAAGTTCGTGGCAGGGCGCGTGCAAGTGCTCGACGTATGAGCCAGTTCACGCAGCCGGTCGCCGACTACATGACGCGCGAGGTCGAGTGGGTCCGCCCCGACACCGAGCTCCCCTTCGTGGTCCGCCTGCTCGAGCGCTTCAACATCTCCGCCGTGCCGGTCGTCGACGGCACGGAGCTCGTCGGCGTCCTGTCGCGCACCGACCTCCTGCACGCCGGCCTCCGCCACGCCAGCGCGTCGCGCCGCGCGCGCTCGCTCGTCGTCCCGCCTCACCGCGTGAACGGCCTCATGAAGCGCTCGCCGCTCACCGTCGCGCCGCACACGCCGCTGGCCACCGCCGCCCGCGCGATGCAGCGCGCCCGCATCCACCGCGTCTTCGTCGTCGAGCACGGCGCCGGCCTCGTCGGCGTGCTCAGCACCGCGGACCTCGCCGCCGCCGTCCGCGACGCGCGCGTCGAGACGCCGCTCTCCGTCGTCATGTCCTCGCCCATCCTGACCGTCAAGACCACCGATCCGCTCTCCCTCGCCGACCAGCGCCTCGAGCACGCGCACGTCTCCGGCCTCGTCGTCATCGAGGACGACTGGCCGGTCGGCCTGTTCTCGCAGGTCGAGGCCATGGCGTCGCGCGACCTGCCGCGCGACACGCCCGTCGAGGACGTCTTCGAGCAGGCCCTCATCTGCCTGCCCGATACCACGAAGATCCACCGCGCCGCCGCCTACGCCGCGCGCCTCGACGTCCGCCGCGTCGTCGCCTGCCGCCAGCGCGAGGCCGTCGGCATCGTGAGCGGCCTCGACTTCGCCCGCGTCGTCGCGGGCCCCTGATCGCGCGTGCTAGAACCGGCGCGATGCTCGACCGGATGTTCGTCTACGGGACGCTCCGCCGCGGCGAGCGCGCCTGGTGCCAGCTCGAGCCGTACGCGACCGCCTTCGAGCCGGCCCGCTGCCGCGGCACGATGGTCGCGTTCGCCGCCGGGTACCCGGGGCTCCTGCTCGAGGGCGACACGCCGATCGCCGGCGAGCTCGTCACCCTGCGCGACGTGCCCGCGGCGCTGGCGTGGCTCGACGACTACGAGGGCGACGAGTTCACGCGGCGCGAGATCGCGGTCGACACGGCCGCGGGGCCGGCCCGCGCCTGGGTCTACGCCGTGGACGACCGCGCGATCATCGCGACCGGCGCTCCCGTACCTGGCGGCGACTGGGTCGCCTACCGCCTCGGGACTCAGCCGCCGATCAGGTAACCGACGAAGGCGAGGGACAGGGCGGTCAGCGCGAGGGCGAATGTGCCGAAGCTGACTTCGCGGGGGCGACTACTCGGGCCGTTGCTCACGGCCCTAATCTGCTCCGATGGCTGGGGGAGTCAAGTTACTGCGGCGGCGATCGCATGGCCAGAAAGCGCAGCGATCTCGATGTATTGACGGCCGATCGAGCACTTGCAGTGTCGACTTTTTCGCGTGGTCCGACCAGGAATCCGGAGTAAGTAGCGAGACCCTCGTCGCGGCCTGAATCGTGCTCTCGGAGTAGCCTCCCTCCGTGCTTCTCCGAGAGACGTTCCCGGCCGGCGCCTTCGAGTGCAACTGCACCGTCCTCGCCTGCGCGGACACGAAGGACGCGATCGTGATCGACCCCGGCGGCGAGGTCGCGCGCATCGCCGAGCTGGTCGCGCACTACGACCTCACGGTGCGCGCCATCGTCCACACCCACGCGCACCTCGATCACATCTACTGCACGCGCGACGTGAAGGAAGCGCACGGCGGCGACATCTGTCTGCACCCCGACGACCGCTTCCTCTACGACGGCTTCGCCATGCAGGCGGCGATGTTCGGCTGGAAGGCGCGCCCGACCGCCGCCGTCGATCGCTGGCTCGCCGACGGCGACGCCATCGCCTTCGGCAAGCGCAGCGCGCTCGTCCTCCACACGCCCGGCCACACGCCGGGCTCGGTGTGCTTCGAGGTGACGTCGCCCGGCGACAAGCCGCTCGTGTTCGCCGGCGACACGCTCTTCCGCCGCAGCGTCGGCCGCACCGACCTCCCCGGCGGCGACGCGTCCACGCTCCACCGCTCGATCAAGGAGCGCCTCTACACCCGCGACCTCGACGCGCTCGTCATCCCCGGCCACGGCCCGTCGACGACGCTCGGCGACGAGGCCCGCCACAACCCGTGGGTGAAGGCCTAGCGCCGCGTGCTACGATCTTCGCGATGGTAGCGGTTCCTCGACAGAGCGCGCCGCCGGTGCTCGATGGTGAGTCGCGGTTCGTCCTCGACGGCGTGCCGTGGTCGGCGTACGTGGCGTTGCGGGATGCGCTCGACGATCAGGGCGGCGTGCGAATGACGTACCTGGAAGGGTCGCTCGAGCTCATGAGCCCGTCGAGGTTGCACGAGGAAGTGAAGAAGATCATCGGGCTTCTGGTCCAGGTGTGGGCGATCGAGCGTGATGTCGATCTTCGCGGGTTCGGCAGCACGACCTTCCGCCGCGAAGCGAAGCGGGGTGGGCTCGAGCCCGACGAGTGCTTCACGCTGGGCGTGCTCGACGACGGTGGAGTGCCCGATATCGCGATCGAGGTGTCGATCACCGCCGAGCTGGTCGACAAGATGGCCGTGTACGCGCGTCTCGGTGTGCCCGAGGTGTGGGAGTGGCGTGATGGCGCCGGCGGGCTCGCCGTGCACCGCCTGGTCGGCGAGACGTACGAGCGGCGCGAGCGCAGCGAGGTGGTCCCGGCGCTCGATCTGGCGCAGCTCGCGGGCTTCGTCCGGCCCGGCGAGAGCCACACCGCGCTCGCCAAGCACTACCAGACCGCGCTGCGCGCCCGCTGATGCGCGCTACGCGGCGGCGTCGAGCTGCGCCAGCATCGCGTCGCCGGTGAGCTTGTCGGCGGCGAGGCCGCCCGCGTACTTCATCAGGCCGACCGAGGCGTAGCGCGCCTGCACGCGCTCGGAGAGGAGCCCGATCTCGCGCAGGTTGGGCACGAGGCGCGAGAACATGACGGTGCGGAACTCCTCCATGCCGGGCGCCGCGTAGATCAGCTCGCGCCACGCCTCGCGCGGCAGCGCGCCCTCGAACCACTCCTCGTACACCTCGTACGCCATGAAGCGGTTGCGCATGAGCAGCGCGACCTCGAACGACCAGTCCTCGCGCTCGCGCCGCTCGCTCTCCGACAGGTGCTTGGTGATGTGCTCGCGCAGCGCGAGCACGCCGTAGTGCACGTGGCGCGCCTCGTCCTGGATCACCATCTTGAGGAGCTGCTTGAGCAGCGGCTCGTGCGTGATCTTGTAGAGCGTGCCGAACGCGCCGAGCGCGAGGCCCTCGACCATGATCTGCATGCCGAGGAACTTCATGTCCCAGCGGCTGTCGGTCATGAGCGCGTCGATGATGACGAACAGGTTGTCGTTGACCTGGTAGAGCTTGTCGAGCTTGGTGTCGAGGTAGCGGTGGAAGACCTCGACGTGGCGCGCCTCGTCGACGACCTGGGTGCCGCCATAGAGCTTGCCGTCGAAGAACTGCACCGCCTCGGTGACCTGCGCCGCCGCCTGCAGCGCGCCCTGCTCGCCGTGGAGGAACTGCGACAGCATCCACGCGACGAGCGAGTGCAGGAACTTCTGGTGCTCGGCGGGCGTGAGCCTGATGCCGTGGCGCTCGAGGATCGAGAAGTCGATGAACTGCGGCGGCAGGATCGGCACCTCGGGGTTCAGCGGGTCGACCGACGTGTGCCACGGCAGGAGCGTCTCGCCGTCCCACTGCCCGGCCTTGGCGCGGCGGTAGAGTTCGCGCATGTCGGGGTGGTCCGACGGATAGGTCCAGTCGAAGTACGCGGCGTGCGACGCCGGGAACGTCGTCGGCGTCCCCTGCTTGCCGCGCTGGAGGACGAGGCCACGCACGCCGGCGGGCCCGAGGGAGCGCGCCACCCGCGGGTCCTTGAGCTCGCGGAAGACGTCGGCGATCTCCAGCCAGCGATCGACGGTGTTGCGGACGCGGGCGGGCAGCTTGGCGAGCAGGGTCTCGGAGAGCATGGTCACTCCTGGTTCCGGTTCTTGCGGCCCGCGTCGAAGACGGCGCGGATCGCGGCGGTGTGGAAGTGGACGACGGTGCCGTGGACGAGCGGCAGCGCGCGCTCGATCATCGGGGCGAGCTCGCCCGGCGGCAGGTGCGAGAGGCGGGCGAGCAAGAGCTGGGTCTCGTGCGCGACGAGGTCGCGCGCCGCGGCGAGGAACGGCGCGAGATCGTCGACGATGAAGCCGTGCTCGCGCGAGAAGCCGGCGGCGCGGAACTGCGTCCACAGATCGAGCAGGCGGGCCGCGTCGCCGGTGAGCTCGCGCGCCGCGCCCGCGCCGCGCGCCGTCACGAGCTCGAGCTCGATCATCCGCTCGAGCTCCTCGGCGGTGACGTCGTAGCGGGCCACGGCGTCGGCGACGAGGAGGTCGCGCGCGGGGGCGTCGGCGAACGTCGCGGGCAGCTGGCTCGACACCTCGGCGAGCAGGTTGCGCTGCGCCTCGGGGAGCTCGGAGGTGTCGCCGTCGAGGAGCGCGCGGATCGTCTTGAGCGGGAGCAGGCGCTCCTCCTGCAGGCGGCGGATGAGGCGCAGGCGCTCGACGTGGGCCGGGCCGTACCACGCCATGTTCTTGCCGGTCTTGTCGCCCTCGGGCAGGAGGCCGGCCTGGATGTAGAAGTGGATCGCCTGGCGCGAGAGGCCGGTCTCGGCGCAGAGGTCCTTCATGCGCAGCCGGTTGGTGTTCACGGCGCCTCCACCGTGCACGGCGTCAGCGGCCGGGCGACGCACGCGAGGATGGTGCCGCGCGCGCGCTCGTCGGCGCCGAGGCAGTTCGGCTCGTCCATCGCGACCTCGCCGGCGGTGAGCTTCACCGCGCAAGCGCCGCAGCCGCCCATCGCGCACGACAGCTCGAGGCGCACGCCGGCGGCGAGGCCGGCGTCGAGGATCGTCGCGCCCGCCGGCACGATGACGTCGAGCGCGACGCCGGCCTTGCGGATCTGGACCGGCTGCGCCGACGGCGCGACCGAGGCCTGGCGGCGCGCGGCGTGCGCGCTGCGCGCCTCGGCCATCATCGCCTCCGGGCCGCACACGTAGTACGTCGCGCCGGCGGCGCAGCCGTCGAGCAGCGCGGCGATCTCCGCCCGGGTGCCGCCCATGCACGACAGGTGCGGCGCCACGTTGAGCCCGTGCTGCGTATGCAGCCGCGCCACCGTGTCGCCGGTGTAGCTCAGCGTGGAACCGCCGGCGCCGAAGGTGACCGAGGCGTATTCGGGTCGGTGCGCCTTCAGCGCCTGCGCCGCGCGGTCGAGCTGCGCGCGCTGGTCGTCGGTCTTGGGCGGAAAGAATTCGAAGCTGATCGACGGCATCGCAAGGGTTCCGGGGTCACGGTGCCCGGCAGTATATATCTTCGATTCGCGATGGAGCGATATATGCCGTCCAGGTTCAGTTTGCCGGCGGCTCGTTCGGCGCGGCGGCCGGCGGTACCGGCGCCTCGCTGGGGCCGTGGTGGCGCCCGGTGCGGTGGGTGGCGATGCGCCACGCGCTGGACAGGCCCGGCAGCGGATCGTCGAAACGGAACGTGTGGTAA
>JAIOII010000853.1 GCA_019912685.1 Kofleriaceae bacterium | reverse complement strand
CGCGCGCTCGCGAGCCTGGCCGACGACGGCGAGCTCGACGGTGACAGCGCCGTCGCGGCGCGCCTGCGCGACTGGGTCGCCTGGGCGGCGCAGAAGCCCTTCGCGCTCGTCCTCGGCGAGAACGGCGTGGGCAAGCAGCGCGTCGCCGCGGCGATCCACGACAAGAGCTCGCGCGCGAGCGGCCCGTTCGTCGTCGTCCACTGCGCGGCGATGTCGGAGTCGTGGCTCGAGGCCGACGTCTTCGGCCACGAGGATGCGAGCGGGGATCGCCGCCCCGGCAAGCTCGAGGCGGCGCACGGAGGCACCCTCTACTTCGACGAGCTCGCCGCGCTGCCGCCGCGCTGCCAGAAGCGCCTGATGCACGCGATCGAGAAGCGGGGCATCAAGCGCAAGGACGGCTCGATCGTCCCCGCCGACGTCCGCGTGATCGCCGGCTCGTGCCACGACGTCGCCAGCATGGTGAACGTGCAGGCCGTTCGCCAGGACCTGTACGAGCGGCTCGCCACGGCGACGGTCGTCGTGCCGCCGCTGCGCGAGCGTCGCGCCGACATCGTGACCATCGCCGAGAAGATGCTCTATCGCCTCGCCGCCGACGCGAGCCAGCGCCGCACCGGCTTCGCCGCCGACGCCGCGGCGCGCCTCGCCGCCTGCGACTGGCCGGGCAACGTGCGCGAGCTGAGGAACGTCGTCGAGCGCCTGCTGCTCCAGCCCGGCGAGGATCCGGTGAGCGCGACCGACGTCGATCGCGCGATGACGCGGCGCCACTGATCAGGCGAATTGCCTGATCGATCGCGCCCGGCGGTGCGCCCGGGACGAGCGCGCGCGCGGTTGCGCGGGGCATGGCGGTTGCACAGCGCGCCGCCATGTTCTCCCACCGACGTCTACGACCTGTTCTTGCCACTCTTCTCCTGACCGCGTGCGTCGACACCGACGATCCGCCGGAGCTCGGCGACGAGACCGACGAGGTGCTCACGCGCGATCACCGCAACCCGAGCGTCGCCGGCAGCGCGCACCGGATCGAGACCGCGCCGATCTACGAGCTCTCGGTCTACCTGACCGCGGGCCGCACCGTTCGCTTCGAGACGCGCAACCGCAGCGCCGGCGCCGATCCGGTGCTGCACCTGCTCGCGCCGCAGAGCGCGAGCGGGCCGGTGACGCAGGTCGCGACCAACGACGACGGCGCCGGCGACTACAACGCGCGGATGACGTACACGCCGCGGGCGAGCGGCACGTACACGCTCGTCCTGCGCGCGGCGTGGAAGGGCAAGGGCGGCACCGTCGACCTGCTGCGCGACGGCGCCGTGATCCGCGCCGCCGCCGTGTTCGGCGGTGGCTTCCAGCGCCTCGAGGGCCTGCGCGTCGACGAGGAGCTCATCACCGTGCCACTCGCGGGCGCGCCGACGGCGCACCGGCTCTACCTGCTCGACGACGCCGGCAACATCTTCGAGCGCAACGTGAGCGAGGCGGCGGCGCAGCGCGTGACGCGCAGGCTGACGACCGCGCGCGCCGTGGCGGTCGCCATGATCGGCTCGGTCGGCACCACCGATGCGACGCCACGTCCGTTCCGGCTCGTGCGCAACGATCGCCGCCTGGCCGGCCACGATCCGGACGGCGACTACCTCGGCACCGAGCTCGAGGCCGCGATCGGCACGTGCTCGCGGCCGACCGACCTCGCCGGCGGCTGGGAGTGCAGCCGCGCGACCGACGTGCGCGACACCGACGGCGACGGCCTGCGCGACGACTACGAGCTCGTCGGCAAGGGCGCGCAGATGCTGCCGCGCTGGGGCGCCGATCCTCGCCACAAGGATCTCTTCCTCGAGGTCGACTTCCTCGCGGCGTACACCGGCGAGCCCGCGGTGCAGATGAGCGCGGCGGTCGCGCGCGACTTCGCCGACACGTACGCCGATCCGGAGACCAATCCGATCCTGCGCCTCGCCAACGCGCAGACGCTCCGCAACCCGGACCTCGAGCCCGGCATCCGCCTCCACTTCGACACCGGCGTCAACCCGCCTGCCGGCGCGACCGAGGAGGAGCTGACGCGCTACGGCAACTGGGGTGGCCACAGCTACGTGCCGCCGGTGTGCAGCGGTACGGAGTGCGAGCGCATGGGCGCCGGCGCGGCGTGGCCCACGCACATGGCGGCGGCGCGCCACGGCCTGTTCCACTGGCTCGGCGGTTATCCGAGCGGCGGCGGCCAGTCGTCGGTGCACTCGGTCGCCAACGCGATCCCGCTGAACGACTCGCGCGTCGCCGCGCACGAGACCGGGCATGCGCTCGGGCTCGGCCACAACGGCCCCTACGACGGCGAGACCGTCGACGCCAACTGCAAGCCGACGTACCCGAGCCTCATGAGCTACGCGTACCTCGGCAGCTGGCGCCGCTTCTCCGACGGCTACGGCCGGCCGTCGCTCAACAACGTGTCGCTCGCCGAGCAGTTCGCGGTGTCGTCGCCGGGCGGCGCCCTCGGCGCGCAGTACCTCGCGCACCTGAGCTCGGTGTTCGGCTACAACGTCGACGCCGTCAACGGCCACGTCGACTGGAACCGCGACGGCTCGTTCTCGCCGTCGCCGGTGCGCGCCTACGCCAACAACAACGGCTCGGGCTGCGAGTTCACCAAGTACAACAAGGTCGCGCTGCCGACCCTGTCGTCGCGGGCGCCGGCGCTGGCGCGCGTCGGCAACCTGACGGCGATGTTCGCGGTCGACGAGAGCGGCCGCATCACGATGGACTACACGACCGACGCGCTCACGTGTCCGACGATCACGGCCGAGGGCTGCGGGGCCGCGCCCGACAGCTACACGATCCTGACCGCGTGGAACCAGGACATCGACGCCGTCGACGCCCACCGCATCACCGAGGGCGGCGTCGCCAAGATCCTGATCGTGTTCCGCAACAGCGGCGGCCAGCTGTACGAGACGAAGTTCACGCGCGCGACGTGGACCTTCTCGGCGCCGGTCGCCATCCCGGCGGCGCAGGTCGCGAGCCAGGAGCTCTCGCTCGCCGGCGACGCCAGCACGGTGTACCTCGCGTACAAGGGCGCCGACGGGCGTCCGGTGCTCAAGGTGCGGAGCGCGGGCGTGTGGCAGGAGGACGAGCCCGTCGTCGACGACGCCGGCACGCCCTTGCCGGCGATGGGCGCGAACGCGTCGCCGTCGCTGCTCGAGGCGGGGCCGTCGGGGGCGCGCGTGCTGTACGGCATCTTCCCGAGCAACGGCGCGATGCGGCTCTTCACGTTCGACGCCGCCACGCGGCGGTGGACGCGCAGCCCGTGGACGCTCACGCAGGAGAGCATCATGGGCAAGGCGGCGATGGCGTGGATGCCCATGCCCGCCGACTCGCAGCTGCCCGGCCGCCTCTACATCCTGACCGTGCGCAGCGCCGGCGACGGCCGCACGCAGGTGCGCGAGCGCATGCTCGTGGCGCAGCGCGACGCGAACGGCAACGTGACCGTGCGCTTCGGCATGGAGGGCCACCACCACAACAGCTGGCTCTACGGCTACGGGGTCGATCTGCTGTTCGAGCCGGGCGTCGACTCGAACCTGCGCCTCCTGCTCGCGCGCAAGCAGCTGCACGACGACGGGACGCACGACCCGTATCCGATGGAGCTGCGCCCGAAGGCCGACGGCATCCTCGACTACCCGCTCCGTAACTGGAACGACTGGGAGGTGCTGCGCGTCGACCTGTGCCGGACGCTCGTGCAGAGCGTGTCCGGCAACCTGGTGTGCCCGGCCTGGGCGTGGTGAGGCGCGGGCGCTACTCCTGGGCGCGCTTGTCGAGCTCGGCCTGCTGGCGCGCCAGGCGGTCCCGGATCTCCGGGGTCGAGATCTCGTCGAAGGCGTCGAGCTCGTAGATCGGCCGGATCTCGAGCTCGCCTTCCTCGCCGGGCATCGGGTCGGGGCAGCGGCGCGCCCACTCGATCGCCTCCTCGATCGACTTCACCTGCCAGATCCAGAAGCCGGCGATGAGCTCCTTGGTCTCGGCGAACGGCCCGTCGACGACGGTGCGCTTGCTGCCGCTGAACTGGATGCGCCTGCCCTTGCTCGAGGGCTGGAGCCCGTCACCGGCGAGCATGACGCCCGCCTTGATGAGCTCGTCATTGTACTTCGTCATCCTGTCGAGCAGCTCCTGGCTCGGCATCACACCCTGCTCGCTGTTCGGCGTCGCCTTGACAATGACCATGACCTTCATCGTTTGTCTCCTTTGACCAGGCGACGAACGAGCCGCCGCCGGATCGACACGCCTCTCGACGTTTTTTTCGTCGGCCCCGCGGGCCTGAGGAAGTGTACGGATTCCGGCGGGTTTGGCAGGCCGGCGCTCACTGACAGGTGGGGCTGTTGGTCGCGACGTGGCTGCAGTGCGTGACCGGCGCCGCCGCGGCGGCCGTGGCGTGGTAGAGGCGGCAGGCGAAGGTGTCGCCGGTGGTCTCCGTCGCGACGTAGTCGGGCGTCGTCGCGAACTGCGCGCACTCGCTCATGCAGGTCGCCATGCTGCCGCTGAACTGTTCGTTGCCGCCGGTGCACGAGGCGAGCACGATCGTGCAGAAGCCTTCGCAGTTGGCGCCGCACGCGCCGTCGCCGCCGGGACCGGCGTGGCGGCAGTGGAGGTTCGCGTTTCCGGCGGCCGCGCCGGCGTGATAGAGGCGGCAGCCGACGGTGTTGGTCGCCATCATGCCGACGGTGCCCGGGGGCAGCATCTGGCAGGTCGCCATGCACTCGGTGTTGTTCGCGTACATGAGGTTCGCCGCGGTGCAGTTGGCCGCGATCGTGGTGCAGTAGTCGGTGCAGCTCGGCGCGGCGGCGCCGTCCGGGTTGCCCGCCGCATCCGGATCGCCGGCGGGCGCGTCGATCGCGGTCGGGGCGTCGGTGCCGCCGTTGTCCTCGTCGTCGCCGCACGCGGCGGCAAAGGCGAGCGAGCCGAGGACGAGAGCCGCGAATCCGAGTCGAGTCGAGATGGTCGCCATGAATCCCCCTTTTCGAGGCCGCGATCCTACTACCGCCACGCGCGCGTGCGCAGTTTCGGTCGTGGCGCGTGCGGCGAGGGTGCGCTGTCGCACCTGCGGATGTCGCAGCGCAGGCGGTGATGTCCTGCCGGAAGCGTGCGAGTGCGACGGCGCCGCGGTGCGGCACAGTGGGCCCATGACCCGGCCGGAGGAGCCATGAGCCTCGCGCTCACCGCCGCGCTCACGCTGCCGATCATCAACGGCAACTACGCCGTGCTCGGGCAATTCCCGACGGTGGTCGCGGTGCGCAACACGCAGGCGTGCACGGGCACGCTGATCGCGCCCGACCTCGTGCTGACCGCGGCTCGCTGCGTGCACGCGCCGTCGCTCGGGCTGGCGTCGCAGGAGGCGGTCACGGCGCAGACGACCGTGATGCTCGATACGGTCGACGCGACCGGAGGTGGCGGCCGGACGATCGCGGCGAGCGACACGGTGCCGATCGCGATGTACCGCGTGCCGGGCGATCCCGACGTGGGGCTCGTGTTCCTGGCCGAGCCGGTGACGGACATCGAGCCGGCGAAGCTGAACCTGGATCCGGCGGCCGCGCGCACGGGCGTGGCCCTCACGATGGTCGGCTTCGGCGCGACGGCGACCGGGACGTCGGGGCGGCTCCTGTACACCGCGCCGACGGCGTCGGTGAGCTGCGCCGCGTACGCGGTCAACAACGCGCTCTTCCTGTGCGTCGACCAGCGCAGCGGCGCCGGCATCTGCGACGGCGACGGCGGCGGCCCGGCGCTGGCGGAGGTCGACGGCGAGCTGCGGCTGGTCGGGCTCGCGTCGTACGGCGACGCGGCGTGCGCGGAGTTCGGCGCCCACATGCGGATCGACGCGATCGTCACGCGTTCGTTCCTGCATGCGCACGCGCCCGAGCTGGTGCCCGACGACCCGGTCGTGACGCCGCCCGCG
>JAIOII010000852.1 GCA_019912685.1 Kofleriaceae bacterium | reverse complement strand
CGCCCTGGCCGCGCTGCGCGCCGAGCGCTGCCTCGCGATCGCCGCCAGGCTGGCGCCGCGGCCCGCGCTACGTCAGCGGTAGTCCGGCTCGACGATCTTCACCTGCTCGAGGCCGGCCTCGTTGAAGGCGCGCTCGAGCGTCGGGCGATCGGCGAGGCACACGACGATCTCGTTCTTCGCGTCGAGCTCCTTGGCGATGAGCATCTTCACCTGCGCCGGCGACACGGCGGCGATCTGCTTGATCAGCTGCTCGTAGTAGTTCGGCTGGAGGCCGAACATCTCGATCGTGCCCAGGCGCGCGACCATCTCGCCCGATACCGTCGACTGGCCGAGCAGGTTCTCGATCAGCGCGCGGCGCGCGCGCACGAAGTCGACGTCGAAGTTGACGCCCTGGCGCAGCGACTCGATGCCGTCGCGCATCGCCTTCAGCGACTCACCGGCGCGCGGCGCGTCCACCGTGCCGCCCATCTGGTAGGCGGTCGGGCCGATCTGCGACGACCGGAACGCGTAGACGCCGTAGGTCGAGCCGAGCTTGAAGCGGATGTCGCCCATGCGCAGGTTCAGCATCTCGGCGAGGACGCGGCGCGCCGCCTCCTGACCGTCGATGCCGGCGGGCGCCGGGTAGAGCATCGCGACCTCCATCTGCGGCAGCTCGTCGCCGACGACGCCGATGAACTCGGGCACCGTGCGGTCGCGCTGGTCGGGCGCGATCGGCTCGTCGACGCGGCTGCGATCCCAGCTCCCGAACGTCGAGCGCACGAGGGCCTCGACCTTGTCGAGCGAACGACCGAACTTGCCGGCGATGATGAGCGTCGCGTTGCCGGCGGTGTAGTGCGTGCGGCGGAACTCCTCGAGCTTGTCGCGGCCGAGCCCGGCCACGGACTCCGGCGTCAGGAGCGCGTTCTTGGTATAGGGATGATCCGGGCCGTACAGCGCCGTGAGCTGCTGGCGATTGAACTCCCAGCGCTGCTGGCGGTCGCGGCGCTTGAAGCTCTCGCGGAAGTTCTTCTGGAAGCCCTCGACCTGCGCCTGGCTGTACTCGCCCGCGGCGATGATGCGCTCGAGCGCGCTGACGATCTCGGGCAGGTAGATGTCGAGACCGCCGCTCGAGAAGACGGTGTGATCGCTCGTCGTGAAGCCGCGGGCGCCGATCCCGGCGCGGGCGAAGCGCTCGGCGTCGAGCGGGAGCCGGCGGAAGGACGCGGCCGCGTCGGCGAGGCCGGGCACGCCGCCCGAGTGCACGTCGCCGACGTCGAAGACGAGGCGCGCCGAGACCAGCGGGAACGGCGTCTCGAGCGGCAGGAGGACGACCTTCATGCCGTTCGACATCTCGAAGCGGTGGACGCCGTCGAAGACCTTGAAGTCGGCGGCGACCTTGAGCGGGCGCTTGGCCTCGCGCGGATCGACCTCGGGGATCTCCTTCTTGTCGTGCGACTTGGCCTCGAACTTCAGCTTCGTGCGCTTGTCGCCGCGGATGCCGGTCTTGCTCGCCTTGAACACGACGACCTTGGCCTTGTCCCAGTCGAGCGCCTTCTTGATCTGCGAGGCCGCGTACGCCCCGTCGAAGTCGACGCTGCGCTGCATCTCCTTCATCAGGTAGACGTCGCTCGAGTCGAACTCGGTCTCCCGGTCGAACTGGACGAGCTCGCCCATCGTGTTGGTGCGCGCCATGAGCTGCTCCAGGCCCTGGAGGAAGCGGGCCTTCTGGCGCGCCTTCTCCTCCTCGAGCTGCGCCCAGGGGATGCCGTCGAGCCCGCGATGGGCCGACTTCGCCGCCTTCTGCACGAAGTCGAGGGCCTCGCCGAGCTTGTCCATGCCCTTCAGCTCGATCGCGAGCCCGAAGACCGGCGCGAGCTGGCCGCCGAGGACGACCGGCTCGACGCTGTAGGCGAAGTTGTAGTCGTCCGCCTTGATCGCGGTGTCGAACAACGTCGAGCCGAGGCCGAACTGGACCGCGCGGCCCTCGGGCGTGTTGCTCGCCGGCAGCGGCCAGGCGACGACGACGACCGGGCGCTCGATGTCGAGCTCGTACTCGGCGCGGCCCGAGGAGACCCTGGTCACCGGCGCCACGTCGACGCGCGGCGCGCCCTTGACGGCCTCGAGCGGACCGAACCACTTCTTGATGAGCTTGGCGGCCTCGTCGGGGTTCACGCCGCCGGCGACGATCACCGTCGCCCGGTCCGGCGTGTAGTACTTCGTCATGAAGTCGCACGTGTCCTGGAGCGTGATGCTCGAGAGGTTCGTGTCGTCACCGCCGATCATGCGCGCGTACGCGTGGCCCTTCGGGTAGACCTCGGCGAGGACCAGGTCCCAGATGCGGCCCTCGGGGGTGCCGGTGCGCTGGCGGATCTCGTTGCGGACGACCTCGCGCTCGCGCTGGAACTCGTCGTCGGAGATCGTCTGGCAGCGGAAGTACATCCGCATCGCCTCGATCTTGAGGAGCGCGTCGAGCTGGTCGACGCGGCTCGCCATCATGTAGTGCGTCGTGTCCCAGTTCGTGTAGGCGTTGAAGAACGTCGTGAGCTGGTTGATCGAGTGCATGAGCGGCGCGGTCTCCGGACCATCCGGGCGCTGCTGGAACATCAGGTGCTCGACGAGGTGCGCGATGCCGGCCTTGCCCGGCGGATCCTCGCGCGAGCCCACGTCGTAGCGCACGTCGACCTCGACCTGCGTCGTGGTCGCGTCGGGCATGATGACGAAGCGGAGCCCGTTCGGGAGCTTCGACCGCAGCTCGGCATACGTGAACGAGGTGCGCGGCGGAGGTGACGGACAGGCCACCAGCAGCGCGATCGCGGCCAACCCCAGGCCGAAGGACAGACGACGGGCAACGCTCATGCGGCGGATCTTCTGCGAATAAGCCTCGAATGCAAGGCCACCACGCCTGACTCCCCCGCCCCGGGGTGAGGCGCGCGCGCCTCTCCGGCCGACCCGTTGTCGCCCGGTCGATCTGCGGGCCGGATCCGGGAATGACCGACCCGTCGGGTCCGGTTCCCGTCAGCTCACGAGCGTCACGCTGACGCGGCGGCGGTGCGGCGACGTGCGGTGCTCCCAGACGTAGATGCCCTGCCAGGTCCCGAGATCGAGGCGGCCATCGGTCACCGGCACGAGCAGCGCGCTCTGGGTCAGCACGGTGCGGATGTGCGCGGGCATGTCGTCGTCGCCTTCGGCGTCGTGCTCGAACAGCGGATCACCGTCGGGCACGAGGCGCGCAAAGAATGCATCGAGATCGCGGCGCACCGACGGATCCGCGTTCTCGCACAAGATCAGCGAGGCGCTGGTGTGGTGGCAGAAGACGTGTGCAAGACCGTGCACACGTCCCGCGCCGTCGAGCGCGGCGGCGACGCGCGCGGTGATGTCGTAGGTGCCGCGACCTCGGGTCTCGACGGTGAAGGAGGCGCGATGGGCCATGGGAGCTCCAGTGCGAAAACCGTGACTTGTGGGTCACGGCTTGGTATCTGTTGGCCACAAACGTGAAGCGTTATGTCGACGAGCTGACCGACGCCGTGAAGGCTCAGCTCGCGCTCGCATACCGGGTGAAGGATCTGCTCGGCTTCGGCCTGCGAGGTCGGCTGCGCGAAGGCTACACCGCGGCGGACTTCCGCGCCGACGCCCTCGCCGGCCTCGTCGTCGGCATCGTCGCGCTGCCGCTGTCGATGGCGCTCGCCACCGCGGTCGACGCCCCGCCGCAGCACGGCATCTACACCGCGATCGTCGCCGGCATCATCGTCGCCCTGCTCGGCGGCACGCGCGCGCAGGTCACGGGCCCGACGGCGGCCTTCGTCGTCATCCTCCTGCCGATCGTCCACGAGCACGGCCTCGGCGGCCTGCTCGTCGCCGGCTTCATGGCCGGCGTGATCCTCGTGCTCATGGGCATGGCGCGCTTCGGGCGCTTCATGACGTTCATCCCGCATCCGGTGACGACCGGCTTCACCGCGGGCATCGGCCTGGTCATCGCGCTCCTGCAGCTCAAGGACGTGATGGGCGTGACGCCGGAGGGGCGGCCGGAGGGCGTCGTCGAGTACCTCGAGGCGCTGTGGCACGCGCGGCACGCCGTGAACGGCTGGGACGCCGGCATCGCGGCGGTGACGCTCGCGCTGCTCATCCTCATCCCGAAGGTGGTGAAGCGCATCCCGGCGCCGCTGCTCGCGCTCGCGGCGGCCGCCGTGCTCACCGCGCTCTGCGACCACCTCGTGACCGACTTCCACGCCGCGACGATCGGCTCGAAGTTCCACGTCGTGATCGACGGCCAGACGATCGACGGGATCCCGCCCTTGCCCCCGATGCCGGTCTGGCCGTGGGAGCTCGGCGGCGCGCACGGCGCGGAGTTCGCGCTCAGCTGGGCCGTCATCCGCGACCTGATGCCGGCCGCGTTCGCGATCGCGATGCTCGGCGCGATCGAGTCGCTCATGGCGGCGGTCATCGCCGACGGCATGATGGGGACGAAGCACGACCCGAACAGCGAGCTCATCGCGCTCGGCGTCGCCAACATGGTGTGCCCGTTCTTCGGCGGCATCGCGGCCACCGGCGCGCTGGCGCGCACCGCGACCAACATCCGCGCCGGGGCGCGCTCCCCGATCTCGGTGGTCGTGCACTCGATCTTCATCCTGACCTCGACGATCGCGCTCGCGCCGCTGGTCGCGTACCTGCCGATGGCGGCGCTCGCCGCGCTCCTGCTCGTGGTGGCCAAGAACATGAGCGAGGCGCGGCACTTCGTCCGGCTGACGCGGATCGCGCCGCGCAGCGACGTGATCGTCCTGCTCACCTGCTTCACGCTGACCGTGCTCTTCGACATGGTCGTGGCGGTGTCGGTCGGCGTCATGCTCGCCGCGCTCCTCTTCATGCGGCGCATGGCGGTGCTGACGCGGGTGACGCTCGCGCCGGACACCGCGCAGAAGCTCGCCATGCCGGCCGGGGTGGAGCTCTACGAGATCGCCGGCCCCATGTTCTTCGGCGCCGCCAACGTCGCGCTCGGGACGCTCCAGGAGATCGGCGGCCACGCCAAGGTGATCATCCTGGACATGCGCCACGTACCGACGGTCGACGCGACCGGCCTCGTCGCGCTGGAGAGCATCCTCGACGGGCTGAAGCGCTCGGGCAAGAAGACGATCCTGTGCGGCCTCCAGCCCGCGATCGCCGAGTCGTTCGACCGCGCGGGCATCAAGCGCGTCCCCGGCCGCCTCGCGTTCGCCCCCGACGTCGAGACCGCCGTGAGCATGGCGATCGTGCACGAGGCGCGCGGCCCGCTGCTCACGCCGCCCACCGGCACCGCGACGATCGGCGCATCGCACTGAGCGCGTTTCGATTCAGCGGGTCGGCGGGTCGGCTTCGAGGACGGAGGCGCCGGCGGTGTCGTGGAGGACGAGGAGCGCGAAGCGCTCGACGTTGTCGAGGTCGGCGGTCGAGAGCGTGGCGTAGTCGAAGCGGCCGCGGAGGTCGGTGTAGCCGTCCTTGAAGAACTGGACGGCGCCGCCGCGCATCCGGGCGTAGGTCTTCACGTAGGTCGCGGCGAGCGCCTTGTTCGTCGACGTCTGCCGCACCTGGAGCTGGCCGTAGGGCGCCATCACGGCGATGGCGAGGTCGTTGGCGAAGTGCGTGACCGCGGCGCGGAGCGGGCCGCTGACCGCGTCGATGACGAGGTTGGCGCGCGCCATCTCGTCGGGGATGCGCACGGTCGTGCGGCCGGAGGGCGCGAGCTCGATGTCGCGCGCGGCGCCGGGCGCGATGAACGCGAAGCGATCGGTCGCGGCGCTCAGGAACGGCTGGCGCGAGAAGAGGAGCTCGACGTCCATGCGGTAGAAGCGGACCCGGGCGCGCGTCGCCTGCGCGTGGGTCAGGACGACCTCGCCGTGCTCGACGGCGATGGCGAGGGTCGGCTGCCGGGCGGCGAGCCGGTCCAGCGTGCGCTCGCGGTGGTCACGCGCACCGACGTCCGGTGCGGCCGCGGCGTCCGCCGTGCCCTCGACCTCGTCCAGCATCGCGATCAGCGCCGCGA
>JAIOII010000851.1 GCA_019912685.1 Kofleriaceae bacterium | reverse complement strand
GCCGCGCACGACGAGGTCGCGGGCCGCGACGAGCTGCGCGTCGATGACCAGCGTGAGCTGCCCGTACGGCACCGCGCCGGCGACCGGCATCCCGTTCACGAACATGGTCGGCGTCCCGGTCGCGCCCAGCGCGCCGGCGGCGCCCGCCTCGGCGAGCACGAGATCGCGGTAGCGATGATCGTCGAGCGCGGCGGCGAGCTCCTCGCGATCGAGCCCGGCGTCGGCGCCGGCGGCGAGGAGGACGGCGCGCGTGAGCGGCGTGCCGATCCGCGCGAACACCTGATCGTGGAACGCCCAGAACTTGCCGGCGCGACCGGCGACCACGGCCGCCTCCGCCGCGAGATCGGCGCCCGCGTGGCCGGCGAGCGGCATGTGCCGGTAGACGACGCGCACGTCGGGGCGCTCCTTGCGCAGCTTGTGGATCGTCGGGACCATGCGCGCGCAGTACGGGCACTCGAAGTCGCTGAAGACGACGACGGTGACGAGGGCGTCGCTCGGCCCGGCGGCGTGGCCAGGGAGCCCGAGGCCGATGCGGTAGACCGTCATCGGATCGAGCTCGATCATCTCGGGCTCGGGATCCGCGACGTCGGCGGTCGTGCGGCCCTCGGCGACGAGCGCGGCGTAGAGGTCGGCGGGCTGCTTCGCCGCCGCCTCGCGCGCGCGCGCGAGCTCCTGGGCGACGACGCGGGAGAACGCCGAGAGCGGGCGCGCGCCGTGGAGCGCCCGGCCGTTGACGAAGAACGCGGGCGTGCCCGAGATGCCGAGCCGCACGCCGTCCCGCCAGTCGCGGAGCACGACCTTCTTCGCGGCGCCGCTGTCGAGGTCGTGGCGGAAGCGCGTGAGATCGAGCCCGAGCTCGGCGGCGTAGAGCTCGACGGCGGCGCGATCGACCTGGCCGCGCACGGCGAACAGGCGATCGTGCATCGGCCAGAACCTGCCCTGGTTGGCGGCGGCGACGGCCGCCTCGGCGGCCAGCGTGCCCTCGTCCTCGTCGAGCGGGAAGTGACGGAACACCCAGCGCACCTGGCCGGGGTAGAGCCGCTCGACCTGCTCGAGCGTGTGCTGCGCGCGGACGCAGAAGCGGCAGCCGAAGTCGGAGAACTCGACGATCGTGAGGAGCGCGTCGTCGGGGCCGCGGCGCTCGGAGTCGGCGAGCGGCACCGCGTAGACGGCGTCCGGATCGAAGCCGCGCGGCTGCGCGTGGGCGGTACCGCTGGCCAGCCCCCCGGTCAGGACGGAGACGACCAGGGCGACAGCGAGTGCGGTGCCCTTCACGCCCCGCAAGGTAGCAAAACGAGGCCCGAAAGAAAGTGAGTGACTGCTCACTTTCCTTTTGGTACCTCTTCGTCCGTGCCCGTCCTCCAGGCCCGCAGCATCCGCACCCGCGAGCGCCTCGTCGCGGCCGCGCGCGCGGCGCTCGTCGAGCTCGGCCTCCACAACACGCCGACGGCGGTCGTCGCGCAGCGCGCCGGCGTGTCGCACGGCACGCTCTTCCGCCACTTCCCGACCAAGACCGATCTGCTCGTCGCGGTCGTGCAGGCGATCCTCGCCGACCTCGTCGTCGGCTTCGGCGAGGAGCTCGCGGCCGAGCCCGTTCGTCCTGAGCGAGGGCGAGCAAAGCGAGCCCGAGTCGAAGGACCCGAGCCGGATCGGGTGACGACCGCCTGCGCCGCCCTCTGGCGCGTGTTCCGCCGGCCCGAGATGCGCGTCGTGCTCGAGGTCTACGTCGCCGCGCGCACCGACGCCTCGCTCGCCGAGGGGCTCGAGCCGGTGCTCGATCGCCACCAGGCGACGATCCTCACGCGCGCGCGCCAGCTCTTCCCCGACGCGGCCGCCGTGAACCCCGAGCTGGACGACGCCGTCCTCGCGATCGTCTACGCGATGCAGGGCGCGGCCGTCGGCCTCTTCTGCCCCGATCCCGAGGAGGAGGTCGCGCACCTCGCGTTCCTCGAGCGCCTCGCCCGCCGCGAGCTCTCCCGTCGGCCCCGGAGCCCCTGATGTCCGTCCTCATCTACGTCGCCATCCCGGTCTTCCTGCTCACGATCGCGATCGAGCGCGCGTGGGCGAAGCGCCACCGGAACGATCCGGCGGTGAAGGGCTACACGCGCCCCGACACGCTCGCCAGCCTGGCGATGGGCGTCGGCAACGTGATCATCTCCGCCGGCACCAAGGTCGTGGCCGTGGCGCTCATGGTCGTCCTCTACGAGCACCGCCTGTTCACGCTGCCGACGGCGTGGTGGACGTTCGTGCTCCTCTTCTTCGCCGAGGACCTCTGCTACTACGCCTTCCACCGCGCGTCGCACGAGGTCCGCTTCTTCTGGGCGGCGCACATCAACCACCACTCGAGCGAGCACTACAACCTGTCGACGGCGCTGCGCCAGTCGTGGACGACGCCGTTCACCGCGCCGCTGTTCTGGCTGCCGCTGCCGCTCCTCGGCTTCGCGCCGTGGATGGTGCTCCTGCAGCAGGCGATCTCGCTCCTCTACCAGTACTGGATCCACACCGAGGCGATCGGGAAGCTCGGCTGGTTCGAGAAGGTGTTCAACACGCCGAGCCATCACCGCGTGCACCACGGCGCCAACCCGCGCTACCTCGACCGCAACCACGGCGGCATCCTCATCATCTGGGACAAGCTGTTCGGGACGTTCGAGCCCGAGCGCGAGAAGGTGAGCTACGGCCTCACGACCAACCTGACGACGTACAACCCGGTCCACATCGCGTTCCACGAGTGGCGCGCGATCGGGCACGACGTCCGCCACGCGCGGTCGCCCGGCGACGCGTTCATGTACGTCTTCGGCCCGCCGGGCTGGAGCCCGGACGGCTCGCGCAAGACGTCGCGGCAGCAGCGGCTCGAGGCCGGCCTCGCATGAAGCGCGCGCTCGCGTGATCATGGGCCGGGGATCCGCGCACGGTCCTGCCGGCCGATCCTGACGTTCGACAACCGGCCTCGTCGCGCCAACGACGCCAGCAAAGCGCGTCCGCTCGACCGGGGGCGCAAGAATCCGCCAACCGGCGTCCTTCGAACGGACGCGCCTGCATCCCGATCACAGCCACGCCGTCGACTCGCGCAGCCGCTGTTCCAGCGCGGCGAGCGATTCGCCCGCGCGACCGACGATCGCCAGCGATCCCTTCGGGCAGGGCAGGACCAGCGCCTGCAGATCACCGTGTTCGTACACCGTGCGTACCGTCACCTTTTCCTGCGGCATGATCAGCACGTC
>JAIOII010000850.1 GCA_019912685.1 Kofleriaceae bacterium | reverse complement strand
CGCCGGGTCGGCGCGACCGCCGCCGCCCGCTGGCAACGCTCGCGCGCGCTCGCGGTCAGCGGGCGCCTCGGCGGCCTGTCGGTCGAGACCGCCGACACCGACCTGCGCGGCGCCGACGGCTTCTCCGGCGTCGGGCAGGTCGCCGCGTCGTGGAAGATCGACGAGGGCATCGCCGCCCACGCGACCACCGAGGTCTCCCACGGCCCGCGCGCCGCGCTCGACGTCCGCGCGGTGATCGTCGTCGACCTCGCCTTCGAGCCGGAGACCCACTGATGCGCTGGTCGCCGCCGCGCGCGCTCGTCGCCCTGGCGCTCTCGGTCGCGCTCTCGGTCCTCGGCGTGGCCGCGGCGTCGCCCTCGCGCGTCGTCTATCCGGCGCAGCGCCTGCCGCTCCTCTTCTCGCACGCGGTGCACGTCGGGAAGCTGGGCGTCGCGTGCGTCGATTGCCACGCCACGGCCACGACCTCGCGCTCGGTCGTCGATCGCCTCACCCCGGGCGAGGACGCGTGCCGGAAGTGCCATGCGATCGATCGGGCTCGCCCCGACGGTGTCGGTGCCGGCCCGCCGACCGCGTGCGTCGCGTGCCACCCCGGCTACGAGCCCGGCGCGTCGGTCGCGCGCATCTTCATCCCCACGGCGAACCTCAAGTTCAGCCACGCCGCGCACGCGACGTCGCCGTGCCAGACGTGCCACGGCGACATGACGAAGGTCGCCCTGGCCACGCGCGAGCAGCTGCCGGCGATGGAGACGTGCCTCACCTGCCACGACGGCGTGCGCGCCGCCGACGCCTGCACGACGTGCCACCTCGCGACGCAGGGCGGACGCGTGCGCACGGAGCTCCCCGACGGACGGCTCGTCCCGCGCGGCGGCGTCACCGGCGCGATGCACGATCTCGACTTCCGCACCGACCACGATCAGGTCGCGCGCGCCGACGCCGCCTCCTGCGCGTCCTGCCACGAGGAGCGCTTCTGCACCGACTGCCACGCCGGCTCGGTGAAGCCGATGGACTTCCACCCCGGCAACTACGTCGCGCTCCACGCCGTCGAGGCGCGGCGCGGCGTCCCCGACTGCACCGTGTGCCACAAGAGCCAGCGCTTCTGCGTCGGCTGCCACGAGCGCTCGGGCGTCGGCGTCCGCGCCGAGAGCGGCTTCGATCGCACCGGCGTCGTCAACCGCTTCCATCGCCCCGGCTGGAACCACGGCGTCGACGCCCAGAAGAACCTGAAGACGTGCGCCGGGTGCCACCGCGAGGACTTCTGCGCCGAGTGCCACACCGCGGAGCCCGGCCGCATCGGCGTCTCGCCGCACGGCCCCGGCTGGCGCGGCTCGCATCGCTGCCGCTCGCTCGCCCAGAAGAACCCGCGCCTGTGCTTGCGCTGCCACATCGAGCTGCAGCGTGTCGCCTGCGACTGACGCGTGACGAGGTCGCCGTGGTATCCACGCGGCGATGGCAGTTACGCTCGGAGCGCGCATGCGGCGCTGGCTGACCACGCCCGCGGCGGCGCTGGTGGCGCTCCTCCTCGGCTGCTACGCGTACTTCTACCAGGCGGGCGGGTGGAACCAGAACTCGCGGTTCAACCTGGTGCGCGCCACCGTCGAGCACGGCACGGTCGTCACCGATCGGTACGCGAAGAACACCGGCGACGACGCGATCCGCAAGGGGCACCACTACTGCGACAAGGCGCCGGGCGCGTCGTGGCTGTGCATGCCGGCGTACGCGGTCGTGTATCACGGCTCGGGCGCGCCCGCGAAGCCGAGCGCCGGCTGGCTCGCGTGGGCGGCGTGGATCTCGATCGTGTTCGCGGTGAGCGTGCCGACCGTGATCGCCGCGGTGTTCCTCGCGCGGCTCGCGCGCGCGCTCGGGCTCGGTGAACGGTCGTCCGTCGTCGTCGCGCTGGGATGGGGGCTCGCCACGATGGGGCTGCCCTACGCGACGCTCCTCTACGGCAACCAGATCGCGGGGGCGTTCTGCCTCATCGCCTTCACGCTGCTCGTCGAGATCCGGCGCGGCGCCGCCGCGACGCCGGCGCGGATGATCGCGGTGGGCGCCCTCGTCGGGTTCGCCGGCGCCACCGAGTATCCCGTGGCGCTCATCGGCTTGCCCATCGCGATCTACGGGCTGTGGGCGGTCGGCTTCAAGCGTTGCCTCTGGGCCGTGCTCGGCGCGGCCGTCCCGCTCGGCGCGCTGTTCTGGTACCACACGATCGCGTTCGGCAGCCCGGGCGCGTTTCCGTACAACTTCTCGGTGTGGAAGGAACCGCACACGGGCTGGTTCTTCGGCGTCGGCCAGCCCCACGCGTATCCCTTGAAGGAGATCCTGGTCGGCGCGTTCCGCGGGCTCCTCTACACGACGCCGTGGCTCGCGCTGGCCGTGCCGGGCGCGGTGGCGCTCGCCTGGAGGCGCGAGAACCGCGCCGAGGTCGCGGTGTGCGCGTTCTCCGTCGTCATGTTCCTCTGGCTCAACAGCTCGATCCCGCCCTGGCACGGCGGGTGGGCGGCGGGGCCGCGCTACCTGGTGCCGATGCTGCCGTTCGCCGCGATGCTGGCGGGCGGCGTGCTGCTCTGGATCGCCGCGCCGTCGGCGCCGAGGTCGCCGCGCTTCTTCGCGCGCGTCGTCGCCGCGCTCGCGCTCGCCGGGCTGCTCGCGTACTCGGCGGCGAACATGTTCGCCGCGACCGCCGTGAAGCCGGAGATCGACACGGTGTACAAGCGGCCGTACTCGCAGTTCGTCTGGAAGAACTTCTACGCCGGCAAGCTCGCAGTCTCTCGCCAGTCGATCGACATGCGCGGCAACCCGCCGAACGCGCCGCGCCAGGCGTGGAACCTCGGCATGAAGCTCGGCCTCGACGGGCTGCCGTCGCTCGCGCCGCTCGCGGCCTGGATGCTCGCGTGCGCGGCGTGGCTGCTCTGGGCCCTCGGCCTGCGCCTGCCGTCGCGCCGCCGCGGCTGAGCCGTCACTCGGCCGGCGGCTCGAGTTGCGCGTTCTTGCCGTGCAGCTCGATCGCCTGCGCGTCGCCGACGACGAGCGCGCGCTCGAAGAGCCACGTCGTCATGCCGTGCGACAGCGCGTGCTCCTTGCGATCGTTCCACATCCACACGGTCCAGCTCGTGAGCTCGCTGTGCGCGTGCGGGAACGCGAGCCGGTCGAGCTCGAGCCCGCCCTGGCGGACGGCGTCGCCGTAGGCCGCGCGCACCGCGAGGAACGAGCGCCACTCGTCGATCGGCGCCAGCGCGGTGCGCTCGTGCACGCGCCCGCCGATGCGCTCGAACGTCAGCTCGAGGCGCGCCAGGAGCTCGGCGCGCGCCTTCGCCGCCGCCGCCGCGAGCACGCCGCTCTCGCCGCCACGCGCCAGCAAGGCGGGCAGCGACAGGTTCGCATGCACGATCGCGTTCGCGACGTCGCCCACGACCTGCAAGCGCAGCTCCTCGACGGCGCGGCTGGCGGCGTCCGCCGGCGCGCCGAGCTCGATCGCGCGCCTCGCGATGTCCGTCCGCCACTCCTGCTGGCCCAGCGCCGCGTCCCACGCCGCCGCGACCCGCACCAGTCCGCTCTCGCTCGGCCTCGCGATCACCTCCATGTGGACTCTCACCGCATCCGCCAGCGCCGCTCCGCGCTCCGTGCCCGTGCCCGTGCCCGTGCCCGCGCCCGATCCTCTGGCCTCACGCTCGCGCTCGCCCTCCACGCTCTTTCGCAACCACCCGTACATCTCGCTGCGCCGCGACGACTCCAGCCACCGCACCCACATCCCGAGCTGCGATGGCGCGTCCGCGTGCCCGAGCTTCCTCGCCGCGACGCCCTCGAGGAAGTAGGTGAGCCCCGTCGGCGGCCACAGCATCTCGCCGCCGCCGGCTCGGGCCTCGCGCTCGTGCGCCGCGCCGTGCGCCGCCTCGATCGCCTCCGGCTTGCGG
>JAIOII010000849.1 GCA_019912685.1 Kofleriaceae bacterium | reverse complement strand
GCGAGCTCGCCCGCTACGACGAGCTGCGCGCCCAGCGCGACGATCTGAAGACGTCGATGTGGGTGCTCGGCGGCGCCGCGCTCGTCGTCGGCGCGGCCGGCGGGCTCATGTACGTCTTCGATCGCGAGGACGCCGAGGCGCCGCCGTCCTTCGGCGTCACTCCCACGGCTGGGCCCGACTCCGTCGGCGCCAGCGTGTGGGGGCGCTTCTGATGAAGCGGCTCTGGTTCGTCATCGCGCTCGCGGCGTGCAGCGAGCTCGCCCTCGGTGATGCCGCCGCCGGTGCGCCGGCGCTCGTCGATGTCCGCCGCGTCGCCGTCGGCGCCGGCCGCGCCGAGACCGGAGAGCGTCGCGCCGACGAGCAGCACTCCCGAGCCGATCAGCACGTAGCGCGCCGCCTTGCGCTGGGTCGTCGTGCGCAAGGACGCCTGCACGGTCACGGTCTCGCCGCGCTCGACGGTGAGCTCGCGCGCGTAGGCCCGCTTGCCGCGCTTGCTGACCGTGATGAAGTGCTTGCCGGCGTCGACCCGGAGCGGCGCGCCGAGCGGCGTCGTCCCGACGGTGCGGCCGTCGACCTGGATGCGCGCGCCGTCCTCGACCTTCAGCTCGATGGTCGCCGGCAGCGGCACGAGGTCGACCTCGACCGGCACCAGCTCGCCCTCGACCGCGATCGCCGTGATCGTCTTGGGCTCGTAGCCCTTCGCCTCGACCGTGACCTCGTGCTTGCCGGCCGCGACCTCGCGCACGAGCGGCAGCTCGCCGCCGAGCTTCGGGTCGCTGCCGATGCGGCCGGTCGCCGGCGCGACCTCCGACGTGATCATGAGCCCGGTCGTGCGGGCCGCCGGCATCGGGCCGATCGTCTGGCCGCCGGCCTCCATGCGCTGGAGCTGCGGCTCGAGCTCGAGGAGCGCGTTGGTCGCGTCGTTGACGCGGCCTCCCGACTTCACCTGGTCGAGGTACAGGCGGTAGAGCTCGACCGCGCGCTTGAGGCGCGCCGGCTGCTGGTCCTTCACGTAGGCGAGGCGATAGGACTGCGCCGCCGAGAACGCGATCTCGGGGAGCGGCAGGATCTCGTACGCGTCCTCGAACGAGCTCGCGGCCGCCGCGTACTCGCCGGCGTCGAGGAGGCGCTCGCCGGTGCGGAAGTACTTCTCCGCCTCGACGCGCTGGTCGTCGGCCGACGCCGCCGGCGCGAGCGCCATCATCACGAGCACGACGAGCACGGGGCGCACGGCGATTCGGCGGGTCGTCATCATTCGGCTCCTGCGGGGATGCGGGTCTCGGACTGCGTGTAGACGGAGAGCTCGCGCGGCGCCGAGCGCTCCACGCCGGTGACCACGACGAGGTCGTCGAGGCCGTCGCCGTTCACGTCGGCGGACTGGAGCGCCACGCCATCGGTGACGGCGGCGAGCGGGGCGAGCGCGCTGTACGTGCCGGCGGTGAGCTGGGCGTAGCGAAGCCCGTCCCCCGCTCCGCCGTGCTCGAGCACGACGAGCTCGTGGACGCCGTCGCGCGTGAGATCGAGGAACGCGGCGTCGACGATGGCGCCGTCGCCGGAGACCTGCGCGATCCGCGTCGGCGAGAACCCGTCGTCGTTCCACCAGACGACGAGCTGGCTGCCGCGCGCGGTGGAGAGGCCGCGGTTGCGCATGACCGCGAGCAGATCGAGATCGCCGTCGTCGTCGGCGTCGACGGCGCGGAAGCCGGTCGGGTCGGCGAGCTCCTCGGGCGGGGCGACCGGCGTGATGCACGCCGGGCCGGTGCAGCCGCCGTCGAGGCGCACGATGACGAGGCCGCCGTCGCCGCGCAGGCCCACCGCCTCGTCGATCGGCGAGCCGATGACGTCGGCGCCGATCCAGTGGGCGCCGCCGACCCCGCTCGCCACGATCGACAGATCGATCGCGCCGGCCTCGTCGACCTGGCCGTCGCTCTGGCCCACGAAGAAGCGCGCGTGGGGCACGGTGACGCCCGCCGTCTCCTCGCCGCTGGCGGCCGACGGTCCGTAGACGGTCTCGGTGAGGACGACGAGATCGGCGTACGGGTCGCCGTTGCCGTCGATCGTGAACACCTCGGCCACGACCGACGAGCTCACCGCGCGGTCTTCGAGCGGGAGCGGATCGGCGAGGAGCGGCGCGAACATGCGGCGCGTCGTCGATCCGAACAGGAACGCCGCGCCGCGCCGCGTCTCGCCGCCGACCTGGCGATCGGTGACGAGGACGATGTCGTCGATGTAGTCGAAGCCGCCGACGAAGCCGTTGGCGAGGAGGCCTCCCCCCGCGATCATCTCGCCGACGGTGCCCATCGCCACGGGCGTCGACGGCGGCCCGAGGTACTGGCCGTAGGCGACCGAGAGCGCGTCGGTGAACGGCACGCCGAGGATCGCGTCGACGTAGGCGAGGTCCTCGATCGCGTCGCCGTTGAAGTCGCCGGTGATGAGGCGCTCGACCGCGTTCTGGGTCGGGACGATCGCGTCGTTGAAGAGCAACGTCGTCGTCGTGTTGAGCAGGAGGTCGATGCCGGTCTGGTGGTCGGCGAAGGCCGCCACGTCGGGCAGGCCGTCCTTGTTGAGGTCGCTGACGATCGCCCCCGACCACGGCCGCGTGCTCGCCCGCAGGAGGTGCAGCGCGCACTGGTTGCGGAAGACGCAGTGGGTCGTGTACAGGCCGCCGGCGGCGATGACGTCGGCGTCGTTCTCGTCGCCGAGGACGAGCAGGTTGTCGGTCACCTGCGCCACCATCACCGGCTCGAGCGCGCCGTCGAGGCCCGGCTGCCCGTCCTGATCGCGGTCGGCGCGCCACACCACCGTCGCCTGGTTGGCGGCGCCCGCCGAGTCGACGACCCCGCCGTTGCCGTTGCCCCAGGCGACCGCGAGGGCCTCGACCCCACCGGCCTCGACCGACACCACGAGATCCTGATGGCCGTCGCCGTCGAAGTCGGCGAACCAGGCGCCGTTCTTCACCTCGGTCGCGAGCGGCAGCATGACGGCCGCGCGCGGCGCGATCGTGAGCGACGCGGCGAGCGTGACGTCGTACAGCGCGATCGCCCGGCCGGTCGTGAAGGGGAGCGCGACCGCACGCACGTTGAGCGAGCCGGTCACGAGCGTCCCGACCGGCAGGTTCTCGCCGACGAGCTCGTCGACGGTGCGGCCGGTCGGGAAGAGCGCGACCGCGGTGCTGTCGTCGCCGGGGAAGAGCAGGATCGACATGCCCGACGCGACGTCGTGCGCCGCGATGAGCGGCACGCTGATGAAGTTCGCGAACTCGACCGCGTTGGCGACGATGCGGCCGTCGGCGGGCGCATCGAAGGAGTTATAGAAGAACGGATCGAGGACCGTGGCCGCGCTGCCGGACAGCGAGAAGACGCCGAGGCCGACGGGGAGCGTGATGTCGGCGTCGCCGTCGCCCTCGAGGTCCGCCACCTGCGGCGTGCCCGCGAGCGGCGGGCTGGGGATGACGGGCAAGGCCGAGAGCGACAGGTCGCGCGCGCCGAGCCGCACGTCGACGTGCTGGGCGCCGACGCCGACCAGCTCGGGATAGCCGTCGCCGCTGGTGTCGGCGACGAGGAGGTGCGGCGTCGTCCACGGCACGGTCGTGGCCAGCGCGAAGGTGCCGCCCGGCGCGTGGCACACGCCGTCGAGGCCGCAGGCCGCGTTGCCCGGGCACGCGACGGTGTCGCTGCACAGGATGCGGCACGCTTGCTCGGTCCCGGGCTCGCCGCAGCCCTCGGCGCCATCGCAGTCCTCGCCGCTGGCCGGCTCGACGACGCCGTTGCCGCACTCGTCGCGCTCGACGTCACCGAGCTCGGTGCACGCGACGAGCGCGACGACGGACGACGCGACGACGGATGCCGCCGCTATGCGGATCGCGGTCATGGATTCCCCCGGAAGCTAGGAGTCGTGACGAGAGGAGACGCGAGAAGACGAGACGTTCAGTCCGAGCGATCGGCGCCGCCGGCGCCCTGCTTGAACGGATCTTCGATGAGCGGGTTGGTGCCGCCGCCGCCCGTGCCCTTGCCGCTGCCCTTCCC
>JAIOII010000848.1 GCA_019912685.1 Kofleriaceae bacterium | reverse complement strand
GCCATCGGCCGCTCCGACGGCGCGGTCGGCGCGCTCGCGGGCACGCCCGCCTCGGAGGACTCGAGCGGCCCGGTCGCGTCGAGCTGCGCCAGGAGCTCGTCGTGGGCGGTCACGGCGACGGTCTCGTACCGGCTCAGCTGGTCGAGCATCTCGGCGCGGGCGCGCTCGCTGTGGATGTCCGTGCTCGAGCGCACGGCCTCGCGCACGGTGTAGAGCCCGACGCGGATGCGGCCGGCGATGGCGTTCGCGGCGTCCTTCGCGCCGGGCTTGCCGAGCAGCCCGGCGTACGTCGCCTCGAGGTCGCGGAGCTCGGCGACGACGCGGTCGAGCCGCTCGTGCTCGTGGTCGAGGGACGCCGGCCACTCGAAGCGGACCCCGAGCGCGGCGCCGGTGCCCTCGCGGGTCGACGACTCGCCCCAGCGCCGGAGCACGTGGGGCAGCGCCTCCATGCCGCTGCCTCCCGCGTGCTTCATGAAGTCCGCGATCGCGCGCGCGTGCGCGAGCTCGATCGCCCGCGCGCGCTGCCCGGCATCCGACGCGTCGACATCGACCTCGGGATCGGGCAGCTCGGCGACGAGCGCGGCGCGCAGCACGCGCATGGGCACGACCGCCGACGCGCTGCGCGCGCAGCGCAGCCAGCGCTCCTCGTCGCGGGCGCGCGCGACGAGGACCGTGACGTCGGCGGGTGACAGGTGGTAGCCCGACAGGCGCGTGTACGTGGTCGAGAGGAGCTGGGCGAGGCGCTCGCCGGGCGACCTGGCCAGCACCCCGGTCAGGACCTCCTTCCCCGACGGCACCGTCTCGTCGCGCTCGTCGAAGCCGAGCCAGCCGCCCACGATGTCCTTGGCGTGCCCGATCGTGTGCCCGAGATCCGTCTCGCTGCTCCGGGTCTCGAGGTCGGCCGAGAGCTGCCCGTCCGCGTCGACGCTCGCCGTCGCGGTGTGCGTGTCGGTCCGCCGGAACGGTCTCGCGTCACCGACGCCGAGGCCGAAGTCGGCGGACTGGCCGCCCGAACGCTCGCCCGACACGCCGTTCGCGTCGACCGTGAGGGACGACGCGCCGAACGTCGACGCGCCTCCCTCGACCCCGGCGCCGACGAGCGACACGGCGCCGGTCGTCGCGTCACGCGCGGCGGTGGACGTGATCGCCTTCGTGCGGTGCGCGAGCACGGCCGGGTCGGCGTCGAGCGCGTGGAGCCCGTCGCGGGTCCAGACGCCGAGGATCTTCGCGTAGCACGCGTCGTAGTCGGGGAGGCGCGGATCGAGCACGTACTCGCGCGCCTCGCCGTCCGACGACGCGCTGGCGATGCCGCCGCCGAGCTTCGTGTACATCGCGGTGCCGGAGGCTCCTGCCTTCGACGACGATTCGTGCTCGAAGCCGACGCTCACCCGCACCTTGCCGCCGGCGACGCCGCTCACCGTGACGTTGCGGATGTACTCGAACCCTCCGCCGACGTCGAACCCGGCGCCGAGCCCGCGGCCCGAGACGTCGACCCCGAGCTCCCCGGCGGCCCCTGCGTGGAGCGAGAGCGAGACGCTGTCGCCGGGCAGGAGCGCGCGCGCCGACCCGGCGGCGCCGACGAGCGC
>JAIOII010000847.1 GCA_019912685.1 Kofleriaceae bacterium | reverse complement strand
CGCGCTCGCTCGCCGCCGTCTTCGCCGGCCAGTTCCGGAGCCCGCTCATCTACCTCCTGTTCGCGGCCTCCGCGATCGCGCTCTTCCTCGGTCACACGAGCGACGCGCTCGTGATCTTCACCGTCGTCCTCCTCAACGCGGTCATCGGCGCCCTGCAGGAAGGTCGCGCCGAGCGCTCCCTCGAGGCGCTGCGCAAGCTCGCCTCGCACAAGGCGCGCGTCGTGCGCGACGGCCGCGAGGTCGTGGTCGAGGCGCGGGAGCTCGTCCCCGGCGACGTGATCGTGGCGGAGGCCGGCGACGCGCTGTCCGCGGACGCGCGCCTGCTCCACGGCGCGGCGCTCCAGATCGCCGAGGCGCCGCTCACCGGCGAGTCGGTGCCGGTGGCGAAGGACCTCTTGCCCGTCGCACCCGACACGCCGCTCGCCGACCGCAAGGACATGGTCTACGCCGGCACGCACGTCACGGCGGGGCGGGCACGCGCCGTCGTCATCGCGACCGGCACGCACACGGAGATCGGGCGGATCGCCGCGCTCGCGTCGTCCGCGCGAGAAACCGAGACCCCGCTCGAGCGCCGGGTCGCCCAGTTCGGGCGCTACCTCGTGATCGCCGGGGCCGCGATGTTCGTCCTGGTGCTCGCCATCGGCCTCGCGCGCGGCTTCCCCATCGGCCAGGTCCTCATGGTGGGCATCAGCCAGCTCGTCGGCATCATCCCCGAGGGCCTGCCGGTCGCGATGACCATCGCGCTCGCCGTCGGCGTCCAGCGCATGGCGCGCCGGCGCACGATCGTCCGGCGCCTCGCGGCGGTGGAGACCCTGGGCTCGACCTCCGTCATCTGCACGGACAAGACCGGCACGCTCACCAGGAACGAGATGACCGTGACGGAGCTGTGGCTCCCGAACGGACGCACGATCGAGGTCACCGGCGCCGGCTACGCGCCGGACGGCGCGCTCCTCGAAAGCGGCCGCGAGCTGACCGAGCCGTTCGAGGACGCGCGGGCGCTCGTCGAGGCGGGTGTCCTGTGCAACGACGCCCACCTGCACGGCCCGACCGACGAGACGGCCGGCTGGTCCGCCGTCGGCGATCCGACCGAGATCGCGCTCGTGACCCTCGGCGTCAAGGCCGGCCTCGTGCCCGCCGAGCTCCGGACCCGGAGCGTGCGGCAGGCGGAGCTCCCGTTCGACTCCGGCGCGAAGATGATGGCGACCCAGCACCGCGGCGAGCACGGCGCGTTCGTGATCGTGAAGGGCGCGCCGGAGGAGGTGCTCGACCTCTGCGGCCGCGCCCACCGCGACGGACGCGACGACGTCGTGACCGCCGACGTGCGGCGCGCGGTCAAGGATCGCGTCGACGACATGGCGCGGCGGGCGCTGCGCGTGCTCGCGATCGCCGTGGTGCGCGACGGCGAGATCGACGGCGGCCGCGGCTTCGAGCCGTTCGCCGGGCGCGCGACCCTGCTCGGCCTCGTCGGTCAGATCGATCCGCCCCGCCCGGAGGTCCGCGACGCGGTCGCCCGGTGCCGCGCGGCGGGGATCCGGCCAGTCATGGTCACCGGCGATCACAAGATCACGGGCCAGTCGATCGCGCGCGACCTCGACATCGCGCGGGAGGGCGACGTCGCCGTCGACGGCCGCGAGCTCGAGGCGATGTCCGAGGACGAGCTCGCCCGGCGCATCGACACGGTCTCGGTCTTCGCCCGCGTCCACCCGGCGCAGAAGCTCCGCATCGTCGAGGCCTACCAGCGGCGGCGCGAGGTCGTCACCATGACCGGCGACGGCGTCAACGACGCGCCCGCGCTGGCGCAGGCCGACGTCGGCGTCGCGATGGGCCTGAGCGGCACGGAGGTCGCCAAGGAGTCCTCGAAGATCGTCATCGGCGACGACAACTTCGCCACCATCGTCGCCGCCGTCGAGGAAGGCCGCGTCGTCTATCACAACATCAAGAAGGCCGTCCTCTACCTCTTCTCGACGTCGATGGCGGAGGTCCTGATCCTCCTGACCGCGCTCGTCGCCGGCTATCCCCCGCCGCTGGCGGCCGTGCAGATCCTGTGGATCAACCTCGTCACCGAAGGCACCGTCACGGTGAACCTCATCATGGAGCCGGCGGAAGGCGACGAGATGCGCCGGCCGCCGATCCCCGCCGCCGAGCCGCTCCTGACCCGCAGCCTCCTCGGCCGCCTCGCCTTCATGACGCCCACGATCGCCGCGGTCACCTTCGGGTGGTTCGCCTACCGCCACGCGATCGGCGTCCCCTTCGCGCAGGTGCAGACCGAGACGTTCACGCTGCTCGCGGTGTGCCAGTGGTTCAACGTGCTCAACTGTCGCTCGGCGACCCGCTCCGCGTTGAGCCTCGACATCTTCCAGAACCCGTGGCTCGTCGGCGGCCTCGTCCTGGGCAACGCGCTCCAGCTCGCGGTGGTCTTCTGGCGCCCGCTGGGCGACGTCTTCCACACCGTGCCGTTCGACGTCGGCGAGTTCTTCGCCATCGGCGCGGTGGCGAGCGTCGTCCTCTGGGTCGAGGAGCTGCGCAAGCTCGCCGTTCGACGGCGTGCCCGGCGAGGGCGCGCATGACGTACGTCCTCGCCTTCGTGCTCGGCGGCGCGATCGTGTGCGTCGCGGGCACCGCCCTGGCGCGTCATGTCGACGCGATCGCCGAGGCCACCGGCATCTCGCGGGCGTGGATCGGCGCCGTCCTCCTCGCCGGTGCCACCTCGCTGCCCGAGCTCACGACCGACGTCGCCGCCGTGCGGATGGGCGCGACCGATCTCGCGGTCGGCGACCTGTTCGGCTCGTCGATGGCGAACATGCTCATCCTCGCCGCGATCGACCTGATGCCGCCGCGCCGCGGCCTCCTGCAGCACGTCACGCTCGACCACGCGCTGGCGGCGTGCCTGGCGATCGCGCTCAACACGATGGCGACGCTGTTCGTGCTGCTGCGCCCCGACAGCTCGGTCGCCTGGGTCGGGCCGGCGTCGCTGGCGCTGTTCCTGGGATACCTCGCCGGGTCGCGGGCGGTCTATCGCCACGCCGCGCGTGCGTCGCGCGAGCCATCGCCGGCGGCGGCGCGCGACGGCGTGCGCGCGCCACCCTCGCTG
>JAIOII010000846.1 GCA_019912685.1 Kofleriaceae bacterium | reverse complement strand
GGGCAGGAGGCCGCCCGTGGCTAGCGGGATCCTGTACGTCGTCGGCATCGGCCCGGGCGCGCAGGATCACGCGACGCCGGCCGCGCTCGCCGCGATCGCCGACGCCGAGGTCGTCGTCGGCTACACGACCTACATCAAGCTCGTGCGCCACCTGATCGACGGCAAGGAGGTGGTGCGCACCGGCATGACCGAGGAGATCGCGCGCGCCCGCGCCGCCGTCGAGCGGGCGCGCGACGGCGCGCGCGTCGCCCTGGTCTCGTCGGGCGACGCCGGCGTGTACGGCATGGCCGGCCTCGTGTTCCAGGTGCTCGGCGACCTCGGCTGGCGGCGCGGCGACTCGCCCGAGCTGCGCATCGTGCCCGGCATCACCGCGCTCAGCTCGTGCGCGTCGCGCGTCGGCGCGCCGCTCGTCCACGACTTCTGCGCGATCTCGCTGTCCGACCTCCTGACGCCGTGGCCGGTGATCGCCCGTCGCATCGAGGCCGCCGCCGCGGCCGACTTCGTCGTCGGCCTGTACAACCCCGCGAGCGGGCGACGCACGCGCCAGATCGCCCTTGCGCAGGCGATCCTGCGCCGGCATCGCGCGGGGACGACACCGGTCGCGCTCGTGAAGAGCGCGTACCGGAAGCTCGAGCACTCGGTCCTGACCGACCTCGACACCTTCCTCGACCACGAGATCGGGATGCTGACCACCGTGCTCGTCGGGTCGTCGAGCACCTACGTCTACGAGGGCTACATGGTGACGCCACGCGGCTACGGCAACAAGTACACGCACGACGGAGACGTGCGCCCGGGGCAACGGCCGGGACACTCGCTCGTGCCCGGCGAGCCCGGAGGCGAGCCATGACGCGCATCGGACGCCTCGCCGGCGCGCTGCTCGTCGAGACCGGCGGCGCCTGGTTCCTCGTCGGGCACCTGAAGCAGCCGTGCGACTTCGCCGCCGCGGGCTTCGCGCCGCCCCTCGACCTCGACGCGCGCGCGCCCACCGGCGTGAGGCTCGAGCCGATCGCCGCCGTGTCCATGCCGCGCCCGTGGCTCGAGCTCGCGCTCGAGGGCGAGGCCGTCGTGCCACTCTGCGCGCGCCGCCTGCTCGTCGAGCGCACCGGCCTCGTCAGCGAGCGCCTGTGGCGGCTCGTCACGGAGACGAGCGAGACGAGCGACGGGGACGCGCGCTGGCTCGGCGAGGTCCCCGACGCGGTGTGGGCGATCGTTCGCGACGCCGTCCTGAGGTGCTCGTGAAGGTCTACATCATCGGCGCCGGCCCCGGCGATCCCCGGCTCCTCACGCTGCGCGGGGCCGAGCTCATCGCGCGCTGCCCGGTCGTGCTGTACACCGGCTCGCTCGTCCCGCGCGAGGTGCTGGCGACGGCGCGCGCCGACGCCCGCGTGCTCGACTCGTCGGCGCTCACGCTCGACGAGATCGCCGACGTCTTCGTCCGGGCGCGCGACGCGGGTCACGACGTCGCGCGCGTCCACACCGGCGACCCGGTGCTCTTCGGCTCGACTGCCGAGCAGATGCGCCGACTCGAGGCCCTCGGCATCGCCTACGAGATCGTGCCCGGCGTCTCGTCGTTCACGGCGGCGGCCGCGGCGCTCGGCCGCGAGCTCA
The DNA here is from genome assembly GCA_019912685.1 of Kofleriaceae bacterium. Lineage (GTDB taxonomy): Bacteria > Myxococcota_A > Polyangia > Haliangiales > Haliangiaceae > UBA2376. The sequence continues at coordinate 531 of JAIOII010000846.1, read as the reverse complement.
CGCTGCCCGAGCTCTCCCAGACCGTCATCCTCACGCGCGCCGGCGGCCGCACCGCCGTGCCGGAGGGCGAGCAGCTGGAGGCGCTCGCCCGCCACCGCGCCACCCTCGCGCTCTTCCTCAGCATCGCGCTCCTCGACGAGGTCGTCGCCGCCCTCGCGCCGAGCTACGGCCTCGACTGCCCGGTCGCCATCGTCCACAAGGCGAGCTGCCCCGATCAGCAGATCGTGACCGGCACCCTCGCCGACATCCGCGAGCGCGTGCGCGCGGCGCGCATCCGCACGCAGGCGATGATCCTCGTCGGCCGCGTGCTCACCGCGACCGACTTCGCCGACTCGCGGCTCTACGACCCGACGTTCAGCCATCGTCACCGGAAGGCGAGGAGAGCGCCGTGACCGGCTTCGTCCACCTCGTGGGCGCCGGCCCCGGCGATCCGCGCCTCCTGACCGTGCGCGCGCACGAGCTCGTGCGCGGTGCGCGCGTGCTCGCTCACGACGAGCTCGTGGCGCCCGAGATCCTGGCGCTCGCGCCGCG
>JAIOII010000845.1 GCA_019912685.1 Kofleriaceae bacterium | reverse complement strand
CCGAGCCGCCGGCCGACGTCTCCGGCGGCTGCTGCGACACCGGCGGCGGCGACGATCCGCGCGGCGCCGTGATCCTCGTCCTCGCCGTGGCCGCCCTCCTCTTGACGCGCCGCCCCGGCCTCACGACTATCCGGCCCCATGGCATCCGCCGCCGCTGTACCCGCTGACGACGTCGACCGCACGATCACCGCCTTCACCCGCCTCGATCAGCGCGGCGACAAGAAGGCGATGAACAAGCTGGCCGCGCGCCTCCAGCGCGAGCAGCCCTACCTCCTGCAGTACGCCGCCTCGACCCGCGCCGAGCACGGCGACAAGGTCGGCGAGGCCGCCGTCTTCTACGCGACCCTCGTGTGGGCGATGTTCGACCGCAAGCACGAGGGCACGCTGCCGCGCCTCACCAACCAGAACCTCGCCGACGCCGACACCGTCGTGACGACGGACCTCGGCACCGTCGAGGGCCTCGCCGACAAGCCGGTGCACGAGCGCGTCGCCCCCACCCTCGTCGACGCGCAGCCCTACGTCATCGCCAAGCTGCGCGAGCTGATCGAGGAGGACGTCCGCGAGGCCGCGATGGCCGCCGACACCGCCGCCGTCATCTTCAAGCCGACCCAGGTCGTGATCGAGGCGTTCGACGCCGCCCTCACCGGCCGCCGCGCCGGCGAGGTCCAGGGCACCGTCGTCCACGACGCGCCCAAGGTCGGCCGCAACGATCAGTGCCCCTGCGGCTCCGGCAAGAAGTACAAGAAGTGCCACGGCGCCGCCGCCTGACCGGCGCAGTCGCGGTCGCGCTCCTCGCGGCGTTCACGCTCTCATCGGCGCATGCCGACGAGGCGCCACGCTCGCCGCCGCCGGCGAACCGGAAGAGCGCGCGCGTCTCGTTCGGTCTCGCCGTCGGCGGGGTGGCCGTCTGCGCCGCGGCCGAGGCCGGTCAGCGCAAGCTCTACGATGCCGACCACGAGACGTCGGGCCGGCTCGTCGAGGGTGCCAAGTGGGTCGTCTGCACGCTGGGGCCGTCCGCCGGACAGCTCTACAGCGAGGCGTGGGGGCAGGTGGCGATCTGGGGAGGGCTGCGCGCAGCAGGATTCGCCAGCGTGATGATCGGTCACGCCGTCGACGACGATCCCAAGCTGCGCGACCGTCTGCAGTTCGTCGGCGCGTGGACCGTGCTGATCTCGATCATCGTCGACCTGTCGCTCGCACCGTCGGCCGCGCGCAAGTACGACGCACGGCATGCGGCGACGACGATCACGCCGGTGTCGATGTCGACGCCGAGCGGGCCCGCGATGGGGGTCGCGCTCGGCGGCACGTTCTGAGACGCGGCTACTTGCCGAAGTTGTCGAGCTTGATCCAGGGCCCGGCGGTGTACGGGAACGACTGATCGAAGTGGACGTGCGCGACGTACCAGAGCGCGACGTCCTGGCTCTCGAGCGGCTCCCTGCCGATGTACGCGGCGGGGAACGGCGCGGCGCCCGCCGCCGAGCGCGGCGAGAACGGCGCCCACTCGCCGTCGTGGTAGCGCACCGCGAAGAGCTCGGCGTCGTCCCACGTGTGCGGGCGCAGGTTCACGACGGAGCGGGTGCCGAAGTCGACCTGCCGCCACACGAAGCCGTCGTCGTCGGCCTCGCCGGTGTGCGGGAACCAGCCTTCCTCCTCGACGCGCTGCCAGCTGCCGTCGGCGAAGTACTCGAGCGCGTCGTGGCCGGCGCCGTCGAGGTCGAAGTCGAAGCGCCAGTGCGGGTGGTAGGTGTGCTGGTCGTGGACGCCGGTGCCGTAGATCGTGAGCCACGGGCACAGGCGACCGTCGTCGTGGAAGCGCCACAGCTGCATGTAGCTGTAGGGCCCGGCGACGAAGTTGGCGCTGAGCTCGATGCCGCCGCGGAACGGCTGCACGCGCACGTTGCCGGCGAGCGAGCGCGTGCCGAGCGGCACCCACCACGGTCCGCGCGTGTCGAGGCCGTCGCTGCCGACCTCGATGTCGTCGCGCTGGTGATCGATCGTCACGTACGGCATCGACGCTTCCCAGAGGACGCGCCGGCCCTTGTACTCGGCGAGGTACACCATGATCCCGGCCGACTCGGTGAGCCGCCAGTGGAACTTCCAGTTGGCTTCGGCGATGACGTTGCTCATGGGCGCTGGCTCCGGCTCACCACTGCGACGCGGGCACGATCGCGGTGACGGTGTTGTCGAGGAGGTCGACGACGGCGACGAGCGACGGATGGCCGCCATGCCGTCCGAACACGACCGCCGCGGAGCGCCGCGCGTAGGCGAGCTCGCTCGCGTCCTTGCCCCAGTAGTGCATCGCGACGAGCGGCTCGTCGCCGAGGGACAGCTTCTCGCGCACGCTCTCGTCGACGACGGCGACCGACATCGCCACCGACTCCTCCTCGCGCGACAGCATCGGCTGCGCCTTCGAGACGTCGAGGTGCGCGACGATGCCGGCGTCGAGGTCGACGCACGCGTCGACGCAGCGGTCGGCCGCGTAGTCGTACACGACCACGCGCGCGAGGCGGTGCCCCGCCATCCAGTGCGGCGGCTTCACGACCAGCGGCTCGGTCGCGATGACGCGGTAGCGTCCCACCTTCGCCATGCCCGCGACGCGACGGTCCTCCGTGAGCGTGCGCACGGCGTCGGCGACCTCGCCGGGCGTGAGCGGCGCGAACAGGCCGGCGTCGGACGCGATCACGTCCATCGCCACCGTCGTCGCCTTCTTGCCCTTGGCGGGCGCCGGTGCCTTCTTCGGCGCCGCGGCCTTCGCGGCTTTCGCGGCCCTGGGCGCGGGCTTGGCCACGGGTCTGGCCTTGGCCTTTTTGGGCTTCTTTGCCATGGCGCGGACTATACACAGGAGATCGCCCGGGTTTCGGCAACCGGGCCGTATTCCAGCTTTCATAGATCGCCGGCCCGGCTCGTCCGTCGAAAGGAACCATGGCGCGGCTTCTCCTCGGGTCCCTCCTCTCCCTCTCGCTCCTCACCTCCGGCTGCACCGCGGCCT
>JAIOII010000844.1 GCA_019912685.1 Kofleriaceae bacterium | reverse complement strand
GGGCGACGGGCAGCGCTCCGGCGTCGGCTCGGGCGCCGGCGCCGACGCCGGAGCGCTGCCCTCCGGCGCGACCTCGAGCGGAACCGCCTTCAGCTTGCGAGCGCGCTTCTTCTGCCCCGCGCCGGCGTCATTCCGATCGGGGCGATCGGGTCGGTCGGGCGCAGGCGGAGGCGCGTACGACGGCCCGAAATCGAGCTGGAGAGTGGCCGGGTCGGTCCGCAACGCGTGGCCAGGTTAGGGGCCGACTCTGACAACGATCTCGCTGGTGTGCGCGATCTCTCCCCACAAACCTCAATGGTTCCGATCAGGTGGATCCTCGCACGCCTTCGGGGTGATAGTGCGCTCCATGCGGCGTGCCGCCCACGTGCTCGTCCCCATCGTCCTCGTCGCCTCGGCGTCCCTGGGCTGCAAGGTCCGCGAGCCTCCGCCCATCGACTCGAGCTACGTGGACAGCTTCGACCGGGCCGGGTTCGGCGGCGACTACAACCGCACCGGCAGCGGCTACCGCCTGAAGGACGGCGCGCTCAACGCCAAGGGAGCCCACAACCACCCGCTGTGGCTGGCCAAGAAGCTGCCGCCCGGCGACCTCCAGATCGATCTCGACGCCTGGTCGACCTCGCCCGAGGGCGACATCAAGATCGAGGTGTTCGGTGACGGCCGCTCGTTCGATCCCGATGGCAACCGCTACAAGGCGACCGGCTACGTGCTCGTGTTCGGCGGCTGGAAGAACTCGAAGTCGATCATCGCGCGCATGGACGAGCACGGCAACGAGATGGCGTCGCGCACGCAACCCAGGGTCGTCGCCAACCAGCGCTATCACTGGCGGATCATCCGCCGCCGCGACACGATCGAGTGGTTCATCGACGACATGACGACGCCGTTCCTCCGCTACCAGGATCCGGTGCCGCTCACCGGCGTCGGCCACGAGTACTTCGCGTTCAACAACTGGGAGACCGACACCTGGTTCGACAACCTCGTGATCAAGCGTCTCTAGGAAGTTCGGCTACAATCCGTGGCGCCGGGGTCGATGGAACAGTTCGGTAAATACTCGCTCGTCCGCAAGATCGGCACCGGAGGGATGGCCGAGGTCTACCTCGCGCGCACGACCGTCGCGCAGGGCCTCGCCAAGACGCTGGTCATCAAGAAGATCCATCCCGCGTACGCGCGCTCCCGCCAGTTCGTCGCCATGTTCGTCGACGAGGCCAAGATCGCGCTCGGGCTCAACCACCCGAACATCGTCCAGGTATTCGACTTCGGCTCGGTCGGCGACACGTACTTCCTCGCGATGGAGAACGTCGAGGGGCTCGACGTGCTCCGCCTGCTCCAGGACTGCGCGCGCGAGAAGCGCCGCATCCCGTACGGGCTCTCGGCCTACGTCGTCCAGCAGATGGCGAAGGGCCTCGACTACGCCCACCGCAAGACCGACGAGTTCGGCGAGCCGCTCGGCATCGTGCACCGCGACATCTCTCCGCAGAACGTGCTCGTGTCGTGGGACGGCGCGGTGAAGATCGTCGACTTCGGCATCGCGCGCGCGCGCCACGTCCACGAGGAGGAGGGCGTGGTGAAGGGCAAGTTCGCGTACATGTCGCCCGAGCAGGGGCGCGGCGAGCCGGTCGACTGCCGCTCCGACGTGTTCTCGGCCGGCATCGTGCTCTACGAGCTCGCGTGCGCGCGCCCGCTGTTCCCCGGCCGCGGCAAGGAAGCGCTCGATCAGGTGAAGGCCGGCGCCATCCCGCCGCCGCGCGAGCACGCGCCCGACCTGCCCGAGTCGCTCGAGCGCATCATCATCCGGGCGCTCGCGTTCCACCGCGACGATCGCTACCAGACCGCGCGCGATCTGCAGACCGACCTCGGGCGCTTCCAGCTCGAGTGGGGCCACCGGTCCGGCGAGCTCGTCGACTCGGCGCTGCTCGCGCAGTTCCTCGCCGGCGTCGTGCCGCCCGAGCGGCGGATGACGCGCTCGCGGCCGCCGGTGATGCCGCTCGGCAGCGAGGACCGGCGCAGCCTGGGCGGGACGCCGACGGGCCCGCTCGCCGGCCAGATCTCGGCCCAGCTCTCCGCGCTCGGGCCGATCGT
>JAIOII010000843.1 GCA_019912685.1 Kofleriaceae bacterium | reverse complement strand
CGTCGAGGCCGCGGACTGGCGGGTCGCCTCCGCGGTCGCCGATCGCCTCCCTGCCCTGCGCCTCTCCGGGTCGGCCGGGATCGCGGGGTTCACGGTGCGCCAGCTGATCGAGACGCCGGTGTACAGCGTGCTCGCGGCGCTGACCCAGCCGCTCTTCGACAACGGCCGGCGCAAGGCCAAGGTCGCCGAGGAGCGCGCGGTCGTCGAGGAGCGCCTCGCCGGCTACGCCAAGGCGCTCGTCGCCGCGGCGACCGAGGTCGAGAGCGCGCTCGCCGGCGAGCGCAACGCCGTCGAGCTGGCCGCCGAGCTCGAGGAGCAGCGCAGGCTCGCGGCCGCGACCGTCGGCGCCGCGCTCGATCGCTACCGCGACGGCCAGATCGACTACCTGCCCGTCCTGTCCGCGGTGCAGACCGAGCAGCGGCTCGGCCTCGCCGTCCTCGACGCCCGCCGCGCGCACCTCGCGCTGCGCGTCCAGCTCTATCGCGCGCTCGGCGGCACGTGGACCGCCGAGCTGACCGCACCGACCCCGTTGCCGCTGCGTGCGGGAGAGTGACCATGAGCGACCAGCCGTCCCCACCGCAGCTCCCCTCGACGTCGACCGAGCGCACGCATCCCATGGGCATCGTGCTCGCGGCGGTCGTGGCGCTCCTCGTCCTCTTCGCCGCGATCGGCATCTTCCAGTGGCTCGTCGCCACCAAGCCGGCGCCCGAGAAGGAGGACGAGATCCGGACCGCGACCCCCGTCGAGGCCGCGTCCGTCGCGCCGCGCAAGGACCGCATGGACGTCGTCGCCTCGGGCACCGTGCGCCCCGCGCGCCAGGTCGTCCTCGCCTCCGAGGTCGGCGGCAAGGTGCTGTGGATGTCGCCCGAGCTCGTGCCCGGCGGCCGCTTCAAGGGCGGACAGCCGGTCATCCGCCTCGACGGCCGCGACTACCGGCTCGCGCTCGAGCAGCAGGCCGCCGCCGTGCGCATGGCGCAGACCGAGCTCGCCGTCGAGGAGAGCCGCAAGCGCATCGCCGAGAAGGAGTGGCAGCTCCTCGGCGAGAAGCCGCCCGAGCCCGGCTCGCTGGCGCTGCGCGATCCGCAGCTCGAGACCGCCAAGGCGAGCGTGAAGGCGGCGCAGAGCAACCTGCGCCGCACCGAGCTCGCCCTCGCCCGCACCGGGCTCGTCGCGCCGTGGAACGCGATGGTGCTCCAGCGCGCCGTCGACGTCGGGCACATCGTCGCGCCCGGCGCGCCGCTCGCCACCCTCGCCGGCACCGACGCGTACTGGGTCGAGGTCGCCATCCCGGTCGACCGCCTCACCTGGCTCGACGTGCCGGGCATCGACGGCGCCACCACCGGCTCGAGCGCGCGCGTCGTCTACGCGCTCGGCGACCGGATCGTCGAGCGCGCTGGCACGGTCGTGCGCCTGGCCGGCGAGGTCGACCCGGTCGGCCGCATGGCGCGCCTCCTCGTCGAGATCCCCGACCCGCTCGCGCCCGACCAGCCGCCGCTCCTGCTCAACGCGTTCGTCGAGGTCCACCTCGCGGGCGATCACGTCGACGAGATCTACGAGCTCCCGCGCACGGCGCTGCGCGACGACGGGCGCGTGTGGCTCGTCGCCGACGGCAAGCTGAAGATGCAGGAGGTCGACGTCATCTGGCGCCGTCCGTCGACGGTCGTCGTCCGCGGCCTCTCGGGCAGCGTCCAGGTGATCACCTCGCCCGTGCCCGGCGCGACCGAGGGCCTCGCCGTGCGCGTCGTCGAGCCCGGCAAGCGCGGCCAGACGGCGAAGACGAGCGAGCCCCCGCAGCCGGCGGCGAAGCCGTGAGCGAGCGCGGCGGGAACGACCGCGACGACGGCGACGACCGCCCGGCGCCGCGCACGCTCGCCACCGGCGACGAGGACACGTCGAAGGGCATCTTCGCGTGGTTCTGCAACAACCCGGTCGCCGCCAACATGCTGGTGCTGCTGATCGTGCTCATCGGCTTCTTCAGCCTCAAGGGCGCGAAGCAGGAGGTGTTCCCCGAGGTCCGCCTCGACATCGTCGTCGTCACCCTGACCTACCCGGGCGCCAGCCCCGACGAGGTCGAGCAGGGCGTGACGCTCCCCGCCGAGGAGGCGATCCGCGAGGTCGACGGCATCAAGAAGATCACGTCCCAGTCGGGCGAAGGCGGCGCGCTCCTCGTCATCGAGCTCCTGCTCGACGCCAACACCGACGAGGTGCGCAGCCGCATCCAGGCCGCGATCGATCGCGTGACGACCTTCCCCGAGCGCGCCGAGAAGCCGCAGGTATTCGAGCTGACCAACCGCTTCCAGGTGATCTCGCTCGTCATCTACGGCGACCAGCCGCAGAAGACGCTCAAGGAGGTCGCCGAGCGCGCGCGCGAGGACCTGCTCGCCGACTCGCGCATCACCAACGTCGCCCTCGCCGGCGTGCGCCAGCGCGAGATCTCGATCGAGATCCCGCAGGAGACGCTGCGCCGCTACCGGCTCACGCTCGATCAGGTCGCCGGCATCGTCCGCATGGGCTCGATCGACCTGCCCGCCGGGCGCATCAAGACCGACGCCGGCGAGGTGCTCATCCGCACCACCGAGCGCCGCGACGACAAGGCCGAGCTCGAGGACGTCACCGTCGTCGCGCAGCCCGACGGCACGCGCGTCGCGCTCGGCGACCTCGCCAACATCGTCGATGGCTTCGCCGAGACCGACGAGACCGCGTACTACGACGGCAAGCCGGCGGTGATGATCAACGTGTTCCGGGTCGGCGAGCAGAAGCCGCTCGAGGTCGCCGCCGCGGTGAAGGAGTACGCCGAGAAGGTGAAGGGGAACCTGCCACCCGGCGTGCACGCGGCGACGTGGCTCGACACGTCCGAGCTGTACGCCGGCCGCATGAACCTGCTGCGCGAGAACGCGCTCCAGGGCCTCGTCCTCGTCATCATCGTCATCGGCCTCTTCCTCGAGATCCGCCTCGCCTTCTGGGTGACGCTCGGCATCCCGGTCTCGTTCCTCGGCTCGGCGATCTTCCTCGGCCCGGCCGACGTCTCGATCAACATGCTGTCGCTCTTCGCCTTCATCCTGGCGCTGGGCTCGGTGGTCGACGACGCGATCAACATCGGCGAGGCGGTGTCCCGCTACAAGGCCGAGGGCAAGAGCACGAAGGACGCGGCGATCCTCGGCGTGCGCGAGGTCGCCGTCCCGGTGACCTTCGCGATCGGCACGATCATGCTCGCGTACGTGCCGATGCTGTTCATGCCCGGCATCCCGGGGAAGTTCTTCTACCAGATCCCGGTCGTCGTCCTCGGCGTCCTCTTCATCTCGCTCCTGGAGTCGCTGTTCATCCTGCCGGCGCACCTGGCGCACTCGAAGGAGAGCAAGGGCCGGGCGCTGCGCTGGATCGATCGCCAGCAGGGCAAGCTCGCCGCCGGGCTCGAGTGGCTGATCGCCCGCACCTACGTGCCGTTCATCCGGCGCGCGACGCGCTTCCGCTACGTCACCTTCTGCGCGGCGCTCGCCGTCCTCATCCTCGCGTTCGGGCTCTACGCCGGCGGCCGCGTGAAGCGCTCGTTCATGCCCGAGATCGAGAGCGACTTCGTCGAGTTCGAGGCCCGGCTCCCGTACGGAACCGCCGTCGAGCGCAGCGAGGATCTCGAGCACGCGATGGTGGTCGCGCTCGAGGAGGTGCTCGCCCAGAGCGGCGGGCGCGAGCGCAACGTGCGCGGCATCTTCTCGATGGTCGGCGTCCCCGACCAGCAGGACCTGTTCAGCGAGGGCGGCGCTCACCTCGTGCGCGTCTTCCTCTACATGACGCCGATCGACCGGCGCACGGTCCGCGCCGCCGACCTGGCGCGCCTGTGGCGCGAGAAGCTCGAGGACTACCCCGGCATCGACAAGGTCAAGCTGCGGTGGCAGACCGGCCCCGACGCCGGCGACGCGCTCGACGTCCAGCTCTCCCACCCCGAGCTCGACGTCCTGCAGACCGCGGCCAGGGACCTGGCGGGACGGCTGAAGCAGTTCAAGGGCGTGAAGGACATCGACGACGGCTTCACCGACGGCAAGCCGCAGCTCGACCTCACGCTCGCGCCCGAGGCGCGCGCCGCCGGGATCACCGCGGTCGATCTGGCGACGACCTTGCGCGCCGCGTTCTTCGGCGCCGAGGCGATGCGCATGCAGAAGGGCCGCGACGAGGTGCGCGTCTACGTGCGGCTGCCGCAGGACGAGCGGCGGAGCGAGCACGCGCTCGACGCGCTCATCGTGCGCACCCCGGGGCTCCCGGGCATGGGCTCGACCGAGATGCCGCTCGGCGCGGTCGCCCGCGTCGAGCGCGGCAAGAGCTACACGGCGATCACGCGCGTCGACGGCCGGCGCGCGGTCGACGTCACCGCCGACGTCGACCAGGCGGTGGGCAACCCGGGCGACATCATGAAGGAGCTGCAGGACACGGTCCTGCCCGCGCTCGTCGCCGAGTACCCGCAGCTCACGTGGTCGGTCGGCGGCGAGCAGAAGGAAGAGGCCGAGATCATGGGCAAGCTCATGCGCGGCTTCGCCATGGCGATCGGCGCGATCTACGTGCTCCTGTGCATCGTGTTCCGGAGCTACTTCCAGCCGATCGCCGTGCTCATCGCGATCCCGTTCGGGATCGTCGGCGCGATGCTCGGGCACCTGGTCATGGGGTACTCCTTCAACCTCATGAGCTGGATGGGCGTGGTGGCGCTCGCCGGCGTCGCGATCAACGACTCGCTGGTCTACGTCGACGCGATCAACCGGCGGCGGGCGCAGGGCGTGAGCGCGCGGCGCGCGGCGATCGACGCCGGCTCGATCCGTGCCCGCCCGATCATCCTGACGGCGGTGACGAGCTTCATCGGCCTCGCGCCGATGATCCTCGAGACCGAGATGCAGGCCCGGTTCCTCATCCCGATGACCATCTCGCTCGGGTTCGGCATCATCGTCTCGACGATGGTGACGCTGGTCGTGGTGCCCTGCTTCTACCTCATCCTCGCCGACATCGCCGACGGCTTCCGCTGGTGGCGCACCAAGAGCTCCCGCGTCCTGGGGCGCCTGTGACCGGCCCGCGCTTCGACGATGACACCCGCGCGCGGCTGCGCCGGCTCCTGCTCGACCGCGGGCAGGTGCTGGCGACGCTCCTCGCCGCGGTGCTCGCCGGCAAGGACCAGGTGCGCGAGCTCGCGGCGATCGGGCTCGACGCGAAGCCGGGGATGAGGCCGGAGGAGGTGCTGCGCGCCGCGCTCGACCACGTCGAGCGGCTGCGGAGGCAGGTCGAGGCCAGCGACGACGCCTACGGCCGCTGCCATGTCTGCGGAACCGACCTCGGCGGCGCCGCCGCGATGCTCGAGGTGCCGTGGGCGGACGCCTGCCCGGCGCATGCGGGCCTCTCCGGTTGACACCGGCGGGAGCGGGTGAGAATACTGCGCCCCTTATGGGACGCCGTGATAGCCGCCGTTCGAAGAAGATGCGCCGCCGCAAGAGCCAGGTGAAGCTGAAGGCCCGCCAGAAGCGGGTCATCGCGACCGCCAAGGCCGCCAAGAAGCCTGCGCCCGCCCCGGCGAAGAAGAAGTAAGCGGTGACGGGCGCCGCGCTCACGCCCACGGCGTCGCGCTGCGTGATGACCCAGATCGTGATGCCGACGCACACCAACGGCGCCGCCGGGGTGATGTTCGGCGGCGTCATGATGCAGTGGATCGACGTGTGCGCGGGCGTCGCCGCCATGCGCCACTGCGGCGGCCGCGTGGTCACCGCGTCGATCGACCGCCTCGACTTCCTCCACCCCGTCCGTGTCTCGGACGTCGTCGTCCTGCAGGCCCAGGTCAACTACACCGGCCGGACCTCGATGGAGGTCGGCTGCCGCGTCGAGACCGAGGACATGATCACCCGGACGCGGCGCTACACGACCAAGGCGTACCTCACGTTCGTGGCGGTCGACGAGGTGGGCGCGCCGCGGCAGTTCCCGCCGCTCGTGCTCGAGACCGCCGACGACCGGCGCCGCTACGCGCAGGCGCAGGCCCGGCGCGCCGACCGCTTGCGCGCGGCCGGCCGCGGGGCAAGGTGATCGCGTGCCCCTCGCCGACTACGCCAACCAGGGTTGCCTCGCCGTCACCGGCGCCGATCGCGTGCGCTTCCTCCAGGGGCTGACGACGATCAACGTCGCCGCCATGGAGCCGGGCGCGCATGCGTGGGGTGCCATCCTGTCGCCCAAGGGGCGCGTCCTGACGGTGATCGAGGCGACGATGGAGGCGGAGCGCGTGCTCCTCCACTGCGAGCCGGCGCTCGTCGAGAAGACCGCCGGGCTGCTCGACAAGTACGCGGTCATGGACGAGGTCGTGACCACGCCGATCGTGCTGGCGGCGCACAAGGCGTGGTCGACGCCGGCGCAGGCGTGGACCGCGCCGATCGTGTTCGCGCCGCCGCCGGCGGGCGAGGTATCGACGCCGGAGGAGCTCGAGGTCGCGCGGGTCGAGGCGGGGTTGCTCGTCTACGGCCAGGACGTCGACGAGGACACGTTCCCGTTCGAGACGCCGCTCGCGGCGTGGCTCGACTACCAGAAGGGCTGCTACGTCGGGCAGGAGCCGGTGTTCCGCGTGCACGCGCAGGGTCAGGGCGCGCGCGTCCTGCGCGGGCTGCGCGTCGAAGGCGCCGGCGCGGTCGCGCGCGGCGCCGTCGTGAAGCATGCCGCGCGGGAGAAGGCGGGCGTCGTGACGTCGGCGGCGGTGTCGCCGCGACTCGGGTCGATCGCGATGGCGTACCTGCACCGCACCGTGTGGGACGTCGGGGGCGAGGTCGAGGTCGACGGCGCGAAGGCGACCGTCGTCGAGCTGCCGTTCGCGTGATCTGTTACGCTCCCGGCGCGTGCGTCCGCGCCGGCTCACCGTCTCGCTCCTCGCCGTCGGCCTCGGCCTCGGCGCGGCGGCGTGCGGCGACGACACCAGCGGCGACCCGTTCCCGATCGGCGTCGACCGCGCCTCGGGCGCCTTCCTGGTCGGCCTCCGCGCTTCGGACGACGTCGACGAACGCGTCGCGGTCGTCGACGTGCTCTCCCCGCTCACCGTCCTCGATCAGGCCGCGGACCTCCCACCCTCCCGCCGCTCCGTGACCCTCGACCTCGTCGCGCCGCGCTCGTCGAGCGACGCGACGCGCATCGTGCGCGCGCGCTGGAGCGCGACCGTGCTCGACCTGCACCCGTGCGACCCCGCGGGCGCGTGCACGGTCGGGGCGGCCGGTCAGCCGCGCGAGGTGAGCGCGATCCTCGGCGCCGACGTCCTCCGCGGCAACGCGATCACGTTCGAGCCCGCGACCAACACGATGTACGTCCTGCCCGACGTCGCGGGCGACAACGAGGCGCGCGGCCGCGCCTGCGACGTCGTCGTGCCCGAGCCGTTCTACGGCGGCGGCACGCTGCGGATCGGCGACACCGAGGTCGGCTTCGCCGGGACGCGCGTCGCGCTCGGCGTCTGCCTCTCGCCGGATCCCGCGGCGCCCGAGCCGAAGGATCGCGGCGTCGACGCGGCGCTGGTCCTGTCGACGGGCGTCGGCCTCTCGATCTTCGGCGCCTCTCGCTACGAGGCGTGGGCGGCGGCGACCGGCGCGCCAGCGCTCGACACCTTGCCGCCGGCGACGGCGCTCCTCCCGTCGGGTCCGGTCGAGGGCCGGCTCGGGCGCATCGATCGCCTCGCCATCGTCGGGACGTCCACCGCGCCGCGCGGGGCGTGCCGCGAGGTGTTCGCGCACCACCTGCTGACCGAGCGTGACTGCGTGGCGATGGACCGCGACGACTGCCCGTGCGCGGAGGGCGAGACCCAGTGCGCGGTCGCGGCGATCGCCGAGATCTCCCCGGTCGCGCCGATCGAGGTCGTCGTCGTCGCCGAGGATCACCCGCTCCTGCAGGCGCTGCGCGCCGAGCTGCGGCCCGAGCAGCCCGAGATCGACGGCATCCTCGGCGTGCACGCGCTGGCGACGACCGCGTTCGACGTCGACTATCCCAACAACCGGCTGCTCCTGCGCTGTGTCGGCGGCGGCTGCGTCGCGCGGCCGACCTTCCTCGACGGCGGGTCGCGCATGACCATCGACCGCTGCGTCGGCGCGGCCCCGACGGGACCCTGACCGCGTGGACTGGGATCCCCTCCTCCTCTCGCTCGAGGTGGCGCTCTGGGCCACGTCGATCGCCGCGGTGCTCGGCATCGCGCTCGGCGCCGCGCTCGCGAGCCGGCGCCTGCCCGGGCGCGACCTCTTCGACGCGCTGCTCACCGCGCCGATGGTCATGCCGCCGACGGTGCTCGGCTACTACCTCATCGTCGGCATCGGCCGGAAGAGCGCGATCGGCGAGCTGTGGCACGACATCTTCGGCTTCCACCTGACCTTCTCGTTCACCGGCGTCGTCATCGCGGCGACGCTCGGCGCGCTGCCGCTGGTCGTGAAGGGCTCGCGCACCGCGTTCGAGGGCGTCGATCCGACGCTGGTCGCCGCCGCCCGCACGCTCGGCGCGACGCCGGCGCGCGCGTTCTTCACGGTCGCGCTGCCGCTCGCCGCGCCGGGGATCATCGCCGGCATGATGCTCGGCTTCGCGCGCGGGCTCGGCGACTTCGGCGTGACCTTCATGATCGCGGGCAACATCCCCGGCGAGACCGAGACCGCGCCGCTGCGCATCTTCAACGACGTGCAGGGTGGTCACGATCGATCGGCGGTCATCGCGTCGGTCGTGCTCACGGTCGGCGCCGTCGCCGTGCTCTACACGGTGAACCGGCTCACGCGCCGGCCGCACACCTGACGTCGCCGAGCCGATCCCGGCGTCCGGGAGATGCGTGAGGCGACTGTGAGAGGCGCCCCCCTCGGACGGACCGGTGTGATGCTCGGAGCATGAGGGGAACCTGGTGGAGGCCTGCCTTCGCGCTCGGCCTTCTTGCGGCGACCGCTTGCGGCGCCGCCGACAATCGCGTCGATCCCGGCGATCTGGCGCTCCGCGACCTGCTCGGCGTCGCGCCGCAGCTCGCCACCACGTGGGACGGCGATCAGCGCACCGCCGCGCGCCACGTGCTCGCCGACGCGCTCGGCGACCCGCGCGTG
>JAIOII010000842.1 GCA_019912685.1 Kofleriaceae bacterium | reverse complement strand
GAGCACGACGTCGCAGTCGGCGGCGCGGCCGATCGTCAGCTCGCCCGCGCCCACGAGCACGACGCGCTTCGCCGCGCCATCCTGGACCTCGAGCCGCGCCGGCTGCACGGCGCTCGGGTCGACGGTCGCGAAGGCCTCCGGCTGCAACCCTGCGACGGTATCATCGCCGGCGCGCCGCGATCGCGGTGCCGCCGATGATCAGGACGGCGCCGGCGAGCGTCGTCCACGGCGGCACCTCCGCGAAGATCGCGGCGCCCAGCGCCACGGCGAACACCACCTGCAGGTAGCCGACCGCCATCGCCCGCGCCGCGGGCACGCGGGAGAGCCCGTAGGTCAGGCAGACCTGGCCGATCTGCGTGGTCACGCCGATCGCGGCGAGGAGCAGCCACTCGCGGGCGTCGGGCGTCACCCACTGCGGGATGGCCCAGAGGAGCGACGCGGGCAAGGCGACGAGCGGGAACACCAGCACGATGACGAGCGGGTGCTCCGTCACCGCGAGGCGGCGCACCGTGACGTACGCCGCCGCCGAGCACACCGCGCCGGCGACGGCGACCGCGAGCCCGGCGCCGTCCATGTGGAGGCCGGCGGCGCCGGGCCGCGCGACGAGGACGACGCCGCCCATGCCGCACGCGAGCGCGATCGCCGTCGCGCGACCGAGCGACTCGCGCAGGACGAGCCACGCCAGGATCGCCGTCCAGATCGGCGCGGTGTGGTGCACCGTCGCCGCCTCGGCGAGCGGCAGGCGGCCGAGCGTCCAGTAGTAGCAGGCGAGCGCGATGGACCCGAGCGTGCCGCGCAGGAGCAAGGCGCCGTTCTTCGTGCCCGAGGGACGGACGCCCGCACGCCGCACCATCAGCCACGAGAGCACGAGCGTGATCGCGGCGCGCGCGCAGACGATCTCCGCGGTCGGCAGCGTCGCCTCCGCCTCCTTCACCAGCGCGCTCATCACCGAGAACGCCGCCGCCGCCCCGACCATGAACAGCAGGCCGGAAGACTGGCGACGGCTTTCTGTCACGCGCGCAGTCTACTGCGTCTGGGTCCAGCGCAAACCCAGGCCCACGAAGAGCGCGCTGCCCGAGAACGACGCGTCCATGCTCTCGATGCCGGTGGTCGACCGCGACGCGAGGTGCAGGTACTGGGCGAACGCGTCGATCGTGAACGCGCGCGACGCCGCGACCGACGCGCCCGCGCTGAGCGCGGCGCGGTTGGCGTCGGGCGACGACGGCGCGAGCGTGTCGTCGGGCGCGGGCGACGGGTCGTAGGCGACGCCGGCGGCGTGTGCCAGCGCGTCGGCTGGTGGACGTCGGGCGTCTGCTCCTGGGCGAAGTCGATCGCGAGCTCGCGGTACGCCCCCCAGAGCGTGAGCTCGAGGTCGGCGAGCGCCGTCCAGCGCCCGCGCGCGTAGCGCGAGCCGAGGACGAAGCGATCGGGCAGCGTGATCGTCGCGCGCGCCTCCTGGTCGGGCGTCTTCCCGGCGAAGGCGTCCGGCACGGTGAAGTCGGCGCCGCCGGCGAGCGGCAGCTTCGTGCGGCTCTTGTAGGTGAGCCCGAGGGCGACGTCGGCGGACGCCTGCGTCCACGCCGCCAGGTGCGCGCCGACCCCGGTGCCGGCCATGTCGATCGCGACGTCGCCTTCCATGTCGATGAAATCGAGCTGGCGCGCCACGCGCATCCGCCCGCGATCGACGTGGACGCCGCCGGCGACGCGCACCTTGCCGGAGCTCCACCCGACGAAGGGCGCGACGCGGAACACCTCGAGGCGCGAGCGCACGATCTCGAAGCGACCCTGCCAGTCGACGGGCCACACCACGCCGCCGCCGAACGGCACGCCGGCGGCGAGGCCGACGACGAGCTTGCCGCTCGCCCACGCGAGGTCGACATGGGGCGGCGTCGCCCACGGGTTCTCGGTCGACGAGGTCCACGCGCCGTCGTCGTTCTCGCCGGACGCCGTGATCGCCGGGCGCGCGAGCACGAGGCCGAGGCC
>JAIOII010000085.1 GCA_019912685.1 Kofleriaceae bacterium | reverse complement strand
GTGTCGCGCACCCGCGGCTCGCCGCCGCGGCCGGAGCACGCTCCGGTCAGGACCATCATCAGCCACGCGCTGCGCATCACCGAGACGGTGACACGGCGGCCGGCGACCCATTGCAAGGGTCGTGTAAGCGGCCGGGAGCCGCCCTCGGATCAGTGCTCGTGGCCGTGATCATGATCGTGATCATGATCGTGGTTGCAGCCCGGGCCGTGCTCGTGCGCCGCCTCGTGGGCCGCGATCTCCTTCTTCACCTGCTCCATGTCCAGCTCCTTCGCCTTGGTGACGAGCTGGTCGAGCGCGGCCGCGGGCAGCGCGCCGCTCTCGCGGAAGAGGAGGACGCCGTCGCGGAACAGCATCAAGGTCGGGATCGCCTGGATGTTGGCCATCGCGGCCAGCTCCTGCTGCGCCTCCGTGTCGATCTTGCCGAAGGTGACATCGCCGTACTTCTCGGACGCGGCCTCGAACACGGGCGCGAACATCTTGCACGGACCGCACCACTCGGCCCAGAAATCGAGGAGCACGACGCCGCTCTTCTCGATGGTTTCCTGGAAGTTCTCCAGGTTGATCTCGACGGTGGACATGTAGTGACCTGCTTTCGTTATTCCAGGCACCATACGCCGAGAACCCGGCGCGGGCCAGCTACGCGGGGCCCGCTACGCGAGCCAGCGTCGTTCGAGCGGCCGCACGCTGTAGCGGGCGCGCACACTCTCGATCGGCTCCGCCCACTGGTCCTCCCAGATCACCTTGATGAGCGGCGCCGCGTCACGCCCGACCTCGTACGCCTCGCGCAGCGAGTGACGCAACGCGCCCCAGCGGCCCTCGAGCACGATGTGCTTCATCGATCCGAACGCGACGACCATCGCCGAGACCGGCAGCCGCATCTGGCCCCACGTGAAGGCATGGATGATGACCTCCTCGTGCCCGGTGACGCCGAGTCCGAGGAGCGCATGCCAGACGTCGTGGGTCTGGCGGAAGCGCCGCATGAGGTACGCCATCTCCGGATCCTCGACGTGGCGCGTGGCGGCCGCCTGGTAGTCGGCGCTGAGGCCGTTGGCGTCGAGGTGGTGGACGTACGCGCCGCCGAGCGTGGTCTCCGGCATGCGCCGGAGCGCGTCGTAGTCGACGAGCTCGCTCGACAGCTCGGGGCGCTCGCGCAGGAGACGCTGCCCGTCCGGATCGTCGCGCAGCTCGGCGAGCAGGCGCCGGTACGCCGGCCGCCCCGTGATCTCCTCGACCCGGTGGATCTCGTGCGTCAGGTTCGAGTCGCCGAGGACACGCACCACGGCGCGTGCAACCAGGTAGCCATCGCGTGCCAGCCCCATGCGGCCGAGCTTAGCTCCCGCGGACCCGTGGAGACCTGCGCCCCAGCGAACTGTCGGTGGCAACCGACAAGAGCGCGCGGGAGCGGGTGGATCACGCGGAATCGCCTGGGGCTCCCAGGGGGCACGACGCTTGCGATGCGCCTCGCCTCATGCGCTCGAAATCGATCGTCGCCTTCGCCTTCTCGCTCCTGGCCGCTTGCACCGTGGGGGGCCCGGACGAGCCGGGCGGCGGAGAGGACGTCGACGCCGCGGGAGGCGGCGGCACGGACGCCGCGGGGACCGGCAGCGGCAGCGGCGGCGGCGGCGGATCGTGCGACGAGGTGTCGTCGCAGCTGCCCAACGGCAACCACAACGCCGGCCTCGCGTGCCTCGGCTGTCACAACGGCAGCGGCCCGGCGCCGCGCTGGACGGTCGCCGGCACGCTGTACGCGAGCTCGTCGGGCGGCACCCCGCTCGCGGGCGCGACGATCACGGTGACGGACGCCAACAACGTCACGGTCCGGCTCGTCACCGCGTCGAACGGCAACTTCTACACCGGGCAGGCGCTCGCGATGCCCTTGCGCGTGAAGGCGAGCCGGTGCCCCGACACGCGCCAGATGATGGCGACGCCGATGACCGGCGACTGCAACAGCTGCCACCAGGTGGCGACGAACGGGCGCATCCACCTCCCGTGATGGGATAACATCACGGCGGGGTGTCCTCGCTAGCCGAGATGGTCCGCCAGCGGCGCCGTGCTCGTGGCACGGTCAGCGACCGCGGCTGGGAAGAGCTCTGGTCGCGCGTGTTCGACGACGGCACCGCGCTCGGCAAGGCGTACGACGTCGCCGCGCAGATGGTGCGGCTCGTGCCGTCGCGTCCGCCGATCACGCTGGTCGCCGTCGGCGCGTGGCCGATGCGCTACCTCTATCGCTGGGCGGCGTTCGCCGTCATCGACGACGTGCCGTTCGTGATCCCGCCGGTGCGCGGGCCGGAGACGACCGTTCACCTCGAGCGCGTGCGCGCGTACGAGGTCCCGCTGCTCGACGATCCCGACTGGCAGGACGAGCTGCAGCGCCGGTTCCGGCGCGCCGCCGGCATCGACACGCTGGCGCCGCTCTCCGACGCGTCGAGCGCGCCGTCGGTCGACGTCGGCCCGGCGATCCTGTCGGCCTTGCCCGACGAGGAGTGCATGCGCGTGCTCGAGTGGCTGACCCGTATGACCGGGGTCGGCGAGTGGGGCGTGCCCGAGGCGGAGCTGACGCCGGGCCTCGACGCCGCGCGCGAGGCGCTGCCGGCCTTGCCGCGCGACGTGGCGGCGTGGGAGGGCAAGCCGGGCA
>JAIOII010000841.1 GCA_019912685.1 Kofleriaceae bacterium | reverse complement strand
GGACTGGTGAACGAGATCCGTCACAGCCTCGGCCACGACCCGCTCGGCGGCCACGTCTTCGTGTTCCTGAACCGGCGCAAGAACCAGGTGAAGCTGATCGTGTGGACGCGCGGCGGCTTCACGATCGTGCACAAACGGCTCTTATGCGGTGCACCGCATAAGAGCCGTTATGCGGAGCCGGTCGTTATGCGGCGTGGCCGGCAGCTCGTCGCTGCGATCGGCACGTTACGACGGAGCCGGCTTCGCATAATCGCGCGAGACGGAGGCGGCATGTCACCGCCTCGGCGGCTCGTCGAACAAGGACGCGATCAGTGCATCGGGCGGCTTGAACTTCCCACGGCGCAGCGCCGGTGGCACGGCTGCTTCAAGCGCTTCCAGCTTCTCGGACGGGTCGACGCGAAGGTAGACCTCGGTCGTGCGCACGTCGGCGTGTCCCAACCAGAGCGAGACCTTGCGAACGTCGCGAGTCGCTTGCAGCAAGTAGAACGCGCAACTGTGCCGGAGTTGGTGCGGTGAGACGTGTCGCCCTTTGAGGGACGAGCAGACCGCGGCGGCTTGAGCAACGTGCTTGCCGAGCACGAACTCGAACCCGGCGCGAGTCATGGCCCTGCCGGTGGCGCTAACGAAGAGCTCCGGGGCGGGCGGATCGCCGCGGATGGCCATCCAGGCGCGCAGGTCCTTGGCGGTCTCCTTCCAGAGGGGGAGGCACCGTTCCTTCCTGCCCTTGCCCCGCACCCAGATGCTCGGCGCGGCTTGAAGGGAGACATTGGCCACGGGCAGGCTCACCAACTCGGAAACGCGCAGGGCGCCAGCGAAGCACAGGTGAAGCATCGCGCGATCGCGCACACCCATTCTCGAACTGAGGTCCGGCGTGTTGAGGATCGCGCGGATCTCATCGATCCGCAGGTGCTTGATGAGCGGCGTTTCGTGTCGCTTCGACGGGATCGCGTGGATCTGCCGCACCTGAGCGAGCGCCGACGGGACCCGGTACTCGACGAACCGCATGAAGGAACGGATGGCGGCGAGTCGTGCGTTTCGCGTCGAAGCGGCGTTGCCGCGACCATCCTGGATGTGGTCGAGGAAAGCCACCACCATGGGCATGTCGATCTGCTCGAGATGGATCTGCGACGGGCGGGCGCCGCTGCGGCGGCTGGCGAACTCGAAGAGCAGCCGGAATGTGTACGCGTACGCGTCGCAGGTGTTGGCGCTCGCGCCCTTCTCGACGGGAAGGTGCTCCCGTAAGTAGCTGGTGATCAGGGGAGCAATCGCAGTCATCGTTCGCCTCCCTGAAGGGCGGCCTCGGCTGCGATCGCGATGTCCCTCATCAACTCGGGCGTCGCCTGCAGGTACCAATGCGTGGCGCTCATCTTCACGTGTCCGAGGTAGGTCGAGAGCGCCACAAACTGCCTGGCAATCGCGCGGCGATCGCCAGGGCAGCGCTCGAGGGTCCTCGTCGCAAATGTGTGGCGCAGATCATGAATCCGCGGACGCCGGGTTCTCGTCGGAGCGATCTTCGCCAGCGAGAGCATCCGCCTGAAGGTCGTGTTGGCAACGCTCGCTTCGATGCGTCCGCCGCTCGCGGAAAGGAAGATGTGGTCATCTATCACCGGCCGACGAAGTCGGAGATCGAGATACTGACGAAGGACGGCGTGAGCCGTGGGGTGGAGCGGAACGAGCCGGCTCTTCCTGAACTTCGTGCGGCGTATCGTCAGCACCCCGTCGGCCGAGAGGTCATCGACGCGTAGGTCGAGCGCCTCCGATCTGCGCAGTCCTGTCACCGCGATGAGGCCGATCATCGTCCGGTAGGTCTCGCGGCGCAGCGGGTATGCATACGACACGCGTAGCCGATCGGCGGCGGCGACCAAGTCGGCGATCTCAGCGTCCGAGTAGATGTACGGGAGCGGTCGACACCATGTTGTCGCGAAGGCGTCCCTGGGCGGAAGCTCGTGGCGATCGTCCTCGGCGTGCTGGAACCGAGCGAAGTGGACGAGGTGGCGCATGCGCACGCTGCGCTCGTTCGGGGAAGTGCCCGCCGCCGCCCAGTCCAGGGCGGTCTCGCGCCGCACATGAGTTTCGCCTCGCGCGCGTGCGAACTGCCCGTACTTCCGAAGCTGTGCCGCGCCTCGCTCGAACGCGTGCCCCGCCGACCGCCGCACTGCGATGTAGCGCTCGATCGCTTCCATCAACATGGCGACACCTCCGGCCACGGCATGGCGACCTCCGCGAGCGACGCGAAGCGGGTCGAGGGAACTAACGGGTTCTCGCTCGCGTCCGATACGCCGCTGGCGAGTCTCCTGGCGGCGGTAGAGGCGCAGCGCGAACAGGAGCACCTCGGTGCGCCGGGACCCGATTACGTGACGCTCGACGGCCAGGTCCCACCCGGTCGAGAGGACTCGGCGACCGCGTACCCCGTCGTCGATGAGTTCACCGTCACGGTTCCGACGGAGGGCTTCATCTACGAGATCCTCACGACCGCCTGATCGGCGTGCCCGATCGGCCGGTGCCGAGGCGCATTCGCCGTCTCGCGGCGGGCGCTTTGGTCGCTTCGCGTCCCGCCCAGGGTCGACCTGTCCCGCGCAGGGCCGCGCTCCTCCGGACGCTTCCGGAGCGTTCGGGATTCCACGAATCGCGTCCCGCGCAGGGCCGCTCCCCCAGAGCGCAAGAGGAACGGCCTGCCTCTTGTGGATAACGCGATGCTCGGCCGGAGAGAGCATCGAGCGCGTTGCCGAAAACGCAAAAGAGTCAGCACCTTTCGATGCTGACTCTCGCGCTTCATCCTGTTGGTGGAGGAATCAGTGGCGGAGCGGACGGGACTTGAACCCGCGGCCTCCGGCGTGACAGGCCGGCGTTATAACCAACTTAACTACCGCTCCAGTTTTCAGGCTCGTAGGCGGAGCAGGGTTCGAACCTGCGACCACTGCCTTGTAAGGGCAATGC
>JAIOII010000011.1 GCA_019912685.1 Kofleriaceae bacterium | reverse complement strand
CCGCTGGCAGGGCAACGTGCGCGAGCTCGACCGCGTCGTCGAGCGCGCGGTCGTCCTCGCCGAGCGCGCGATCCTGCGCGACGTCGACCTCGACCTCGCGCCGGTCCGCAAGGCGCAGCTCACGGTCGAGACCCTCGATCTGCGCGCGGCGCTCGAGGAGACCGAGCGCCGCCTCATCCGCGCGGCGCTCCAGCGCAGCGCCGGCAACCGCACGACGGCCGCCGCCCTGCTCGGGCTGAACCGCACGACGCTCGTCGAGAAGCTCCGCCGATACGCGCCGCTCGCGGCGGCTACGCCTTGAACTTGCCCGGGTCGATGTTGTGACGCTGGAGCAGGCGCCGGAAGTTCGTGCGATCGATCGCGGCCACGCGCGCCGCCGCCGAGACGCTCCCGCGCGACTGCTCGAGCAGCTTGAGCAGGTAGGCCCGCTCGAACTCGGCGGCCGCGCGCTTCTTGGCCTCCGTGAGGGATACGTCGGAGGCGATGTCGCCCACGTCCGGGACCTCGAGCTCCTCGATCGGCGCCATCGGCAACGAGCCGAGCGCGATGCGCGGCATCCGGCACGTCACGCTGAGCGACGCCGGCAGCGACATGAGGTCGATCGCCGCGCCCTTGGTGAGCGTGAGCGCGTGCTGGATGGCGTTCTCGAGCTCGCGCACGTTGCCCGGCCAGGGGTACGCGACCATCGCCGCGAGCGCGTCCTCGTCGATCGTCGGCGTCTGGCCCGCGGCGTGCCGCTGGACGAGCGTCGAGATGAGCCCGGGGATGTCCTCGGGGCGCTCGCGCAGCGGCGGGATGCGCAGGCTGACGACGTTCAGGCGGAAGTAGAGGTCGGCGCGGAACTTCCCGGCCTCGACGGCGCGGGCGAGGTCGACGTTGGTCGCCGCGATCACGCGCGCGTCGACGGGGCGCACGCTGTCCGATCCGACGGGGCGCACCTCCCGCTCCTGGAGCGCGCGCAGGAGCCGGGCCTGGACCGGCAGCGGCATGTCGCCGATCTCGTCGAGGAACAGGGTCCCGCCGTCGGCCTCGACGAACACGCCTGGCCGCGCGCTGGTGGCGCCGGTGAACGCGCCGCGCGTGTGGCCGAACAGCTCGCTGTCGATGAGGCCCTCGGGGATGGCGCCGCAGTTGAGCGCGACGAACGCCTTCTTGCTGCGCGGCGAGGCCTGGTGGAGCGTGCGCGCCAGGACCTCCTTGCCCGTGCCGCTCTCGCCCGTGATGAGCACGCTCACGCTCGTGCCGGCGATGCGAGGCACCATGCGGCGGAGCTCGGCCATCGCCGGGCTCTTGCCGGCGATGAGCCCGGGCGTGGCCTCGCGGTCACCGGGGCGCGCGAGGTCGCGGTGCACCGCGGTGTGACGCACCGCGAGGTCGACGACCTCGAGCAGCATCGGCGCGTTGATCGGCTTCACCAGGTAGTGGAACGCGCCGCCGCGCAGGGCCGCGGTGGCGGTCGAGGCCGTGTCGTCGCCGGTGAGCATCACCACGGCGGTCCGGTTGCCGGCGTCGCGCAGGGCCGCGAGCACGCGCAAGCCGTTGAGCTCGCCGATGTTCACGTCGAGCACGATCGCGTCCCAGTCCTCGACGGCGACGCGGCGCTCGAGCAGGTCGCGCACCTCGTCCGGCGCACCGACGTGCTCGACCTCGTACTCGCGGGTCGCCAGGATGCGCTGGACGGTGCGTGCGACGACGACGTCATCGTCGACCACGAGCACCCGCACCTTGGGCTCCATCATCCACCACACAACATGCCCTAGCCGGCCGCGGATGCACAGGTAGGCGTGCGTGGTGCGACGGGTAGCGGCGCGTGAGCCCGTCGTTCACCCGAGCGGGGTGATCTGGCCGGTCGGGAACGAGAGCACGAACATCGGTCCGTCCGGCGCCGCCTCGTAGCGCACCGAGCCGCCGTGCGCCTCACACGCGAGGCGGCAGAAGTAGAGGCCGAGGCCGCGCTGGCCGTCCTTGCCCTGCGCGTACTTGCCGAAGAGCTTGGGCGCGAGCGCCGGCGGCACGTGCGGCCCGGTGTTGTGGACCGCGATCTCGATGCGGGCCGGCTCGCCGCTCTTCACGATCTCCGTCGCCGTCATGCGGATCATGCCGCCGGGGTTGCAGTAGCGGACGGCGTTGCCGACGAGGTTGTGGAGGACGCGCGCGATCAGCGCCTCGTCGAGGTTGCCGATCATGTCCTGATCGCACGAGACCGAGTGGCGGATGCCGCGGGTCATCGCCGACGTGTGGACGCCCATGACCTCGAGCAGGAGCTCGCGAATCTTGACCTTGCCGGGGCGCGGGCGGAGGGCGTCCTCCTCGAAGCGCGACACGTCGACGAAGTTGGCGACGAGCCCCGACATGCGCCTGAGCGCGCGCACCGTCGCCGACAGCGCCTGCTGCTCGTCGTCGCCGACCTGCAGCACCTGGGAGAGGTAGGTCATGTTCGAGAGCGCGATCGCGAGGCCGTTGTTGAGGTCGTGCGCGAGGAGCGCGGCGGCCTCGGTGCCCCACGCGAGGAGGCGGTCGGCCTGCTCGCGCGCCTGCCGGGCGGCGATGTAGGCCTGCTGGCTACGCGCCGCGGCGCCGACTCGCTTCTGGAGCTCGCTCACCGAGATCGGCTTGATGAGGAAGCCGTCGGTCCCGGCGTCGAAGGCCTCGAGGCGGACCTCCTGATCGCCGTGACCGCTGAGGATCTCGACGTGGCACGCCGGGCCGTAGAGCTGCTTGAGGCGCCGCACGACCTGGAGGCCGCTGGTCGGCATCCCGAGATCGACGAGCGCGAGGTCGAAGGGCGTCTGCTCGGCCAGGGCGATCGCCTCGGCGCCGTCCTCGACGGCGCGGACCTCGAAGCCGAGGCGGCGCAGCGCGCTCGCGACCACACGTCGTACCTGCGGCTCGTCGTCGGCGACCAGCACACGCACGCCGGACGGGATCACGTTGTGGATCGCCGAGACGCTCGGCGTCAGCTCACCGAACGACTCGGCAACGGCCTGGGACGAGGGCAACGGGTTGGCGCTCATGACGGACCACCTCTGCGATCCGCGTGCCAGCGCGAGCCCTCGGCCGCTTCACGCTGGCACCCCTCAAGCATGGCGGTGAATGGCCGAACACGGATCCGAGGAGACGATCGATGGACGCATCCCTTACCCCCGCCACCGTGTGCGACGTCCTGCTCGACGCGGCGATCACGGCCGACGCCGACTCGCTGTGGCTCGAGCCTCGGGCCGGCGCCGAGGACCGCTACGAGCTCTCGATCGAGCGCCAGGGCCGCGCGCTCGCGACCAGCACGCTCGACGGCGCGATGGGCGCCGCCGTCGTCGCGCGCCTGGCGCTCCTCGCCGACATCGACCTCGTGTCGCGCCGTCCGGCGAGCGGCAGCTGCGTGGTGCGCCTGCCGAAGACGAGCGCCGAGATCATCGTGACCACGCGGCCCGGCCGTTCGCCGCGCGCCGAGGTGTTCGTGCGCAACCTCTCGCGTCCGCGCGTGGTGGCGGCGACGCCGGCGACGATCGGCGGCGGCGCGCAGCTCGGCCAGTACACGATCGAGACGCGGCTCGGCGCCGGCGGCATGGGCCAGGTGTTCAAGGCGACCCACCGCGTCCTCGGGCGCGCGTGCGCGCTGAAGATCCTGAACCACGAGGGCGCGTCGCCCGATGCGGCGGCCCGCTTCCTCCGTGAGGCGCGCGCGGCTGCGCGCATCAAGCACCCGAACATCGTCGATGTCTTCGACTTCGGCCACGTTCCGGACGGGCGGCCGTACCTCGTGATGGAGCTGCTCGACGGCAAGAGCCTCGGCGACTTCATGGACGGCGACCCCCTCGAGCCGCGCCTCGCCGTCAAGATCGCCCGCGAGCTGGCGTCGGCGCTCGCCGCGTCGCACGCGGCCGGCGTGGTCCATGCAGACGTATCGCCGTCGAACGTGCTGATCGAAGGTGACACCGCGAAGCTCGTCGACTTCGGCCTCGCGCAGATGCTGGACGACCCGGGGCGGCTCGCCGCCGGCGAGGCGTCGGAGTTCGTGTTCGGCACGCCGGCCTACATCTCTCCGGAGATCATCCGTGGCCTGAACGCCGAGCCGGCGAGCGATCAGTACGCGCTCGGCGCCGTCCTGTACGAGATGTTGAGCGGCGAGCCCCCCTTCCGCGCGACCAGCGTGCGCGAGCTGTGCATCAAGCACCTGACGGCGCCGGTGCCGGCGGTGGAGAGCCCGGTCGCGGCCCTGCCGCCCGAGCTCGGCCGCATCGTGACGCGTTGCCTGGCGAAGAAGCCGGGCGCGCGGTTCCCGTCGATGGCGGAGCTGCACGCGGCGCTCGTCGAGGCCGAGCAGGCGTTCGCGGTCGGTGGCTGGCGCCGATTCCTCACCCCCTAGGAGCTCGAGATGAACAAGACGACCAACCCCGTCGTGCTGTGCGTCGACGACGATCCCGACATGCTCGCGGCCGTCGTGCGCACGATCAAGACCGCCGGTTACCAGGTGCTCGCGGCGGAGTCGCCGATCGAGGCGCTGAACATCCTCGGCAACCAGTCCGTCGCGGTGCTGGTGTCGGACTTCGAGATGCCCGAGATGACGGGCGTCGAGCTCGCCGTGCGCGCCCGCGACCTCCAGCCCGAGACCGTGCGCATGATGCTGACCGGCCGCAACACGCTCGACACCGCCGTCGGCAGCATCAACGTCGGCGAGGTCTTCCGCTTCCTCTCCAAGCCCTTCCAGCCCGACGTGCTGAAGCGTGAGGTCGCGGCGGCGGTCGAGCACCACCGCGAGGTCGCCGACGTCGCGAGCGAGCGCCTCACCGTGGTGCGCCGCCGGCGCGTGCTCGACGCGCTCGAGTCCGACTTCCCGGGCATCACGATCATGGCGCGCGACGATGACGGCGCGTACCTCGCCGATGACGAGGCGCGCTTCCGCGCCGAGGGCATGGCGGAGCTGGCGGCGGTGACGGCGCTGTTCCGGTCGCTCGCCTGACCCGGGTGCGCCGGGTGACCCGGGTGCGCCGCGTGACCCGGGTGCGGCGGCACCCGGGTGATCGCTAGAGCGTCGTGCCGCGCTTGAAGATCGTGTCGATGAGGCGGGCGGCGAGGGCGTCGAGGTCGACCTGATAGGTCCCTCGCGCCACGCGGCGGCGTGCCTGCGCCACCTTGAGGCTGTAGGCGTCGGAGTTGTCGTATGCGCCGGTCGGATCCCAGGAGGTAGCCATGTCTCGGGTATCGACCGGTAGCGGCGGTGTTGAAGGGGGCGGCGTCAATCTCGCCGACACCCGTCGCGTCGACGCTCGAACGTGAGCCAGCTTGCGTGGCACATCCGCTGCAAAAGCGGTCGTGCATGAACGCCACGACCGTCGCCGCCGCCGCCAACGTCAGCTCTGCTTCCGCGACCGCGGAGCGCAACCGCCGCATCGCCGAGCACGTCGACGTCGCTCGCCGCATCGCGAGCAAGGTCGCGCGCCGTTGCCCGGCGTGGATGAGCCAGGAGGATCTGGTCGCGGCCGGCATGCTCGGCCTGGCGGAGGCCGCCGACCGCTTCGACGAGGGCCGCGGCGAGCCGTTCCTCGTCTTCGCGAGCAAGCGCATCCGCGGGGCGGTCCTCGACGAGCTCCGCCGCGGCGACATCATGCCGCGCCGCGTGCGCCGCATGGCGCGCAAGGTCGACGACGCGCGCGCGACGCTCGAGCGCAAGCTCGGCAAGACGCCGGAGGACACGGCGATGGCGGCGGCGCTCGGCGTGACGCTCCAGGTCTACCGCGACGACCTCGCGTCGCTCACCGAGGTCAAGCTCTCGTCGCTCGACGACGGCCAGCACGCGCCGCCGGCGGCGCCGGCCGGTCAGTCGCCGGCCGAGCAGGCGGAGCGCGGCGAGCTCCTGGCGCGCATC